>JAVEXG010000227.1:0-3642 GCA_034004115.1 Bacteroidales bacterium
GAGACAAGGCTGAAACTTCTTACAACTCCCGAACCTGATCAGATAAGGGAAATAATAAACGAAATCAGCGAAAAATGGGGCAGCTACCGTTCCGACGACAGAACATCGGTGTACGGGCTCTGAGCATCTTCGCGGGGCGGCTCGACACGTGCTGTCAGCAACGACCACGAATCCCAGTTCAGCAGCTTTTTCATTACAATTACAAACAGTATCCCGGTAATAAGCAGACCTGCAAATTCTGTCATGGGCTGAATGTTCAACTGCTCATACATGGCATCAGTCTGAAGAGCCGACGACTTATGTGTAACCATAATACACAGAAAAATATTGTTGGCAGCATGGGCCCCTATTGCAGCTTCGATGCCGTCGTCGAGGATTGTGACAATCCCGAAGATCAGCCCGAAAGTGATGTACTGTGGCATCATCATCATGAATCCGAACTCATCTACCTCCGGATTAAAGGAATGCATCAGGCCGAACAGGATTGATGTCAGCACTACCGGGACCCACCTGTTTCTGAAGAGTACTGCAAATCCCTGCATAAGATAACCTCTGAAAAGTATTTCCTCGAAGGCCGCCTGGAAGGGAATCAGGGCCAGACAGATCAATATCAGGGGAAGAAGGGTTCCGGAAGCATTGTTCAACCTGAAATTCGAGGGATCTGCCTTCATATAGACAAACAGGTAAAGGGCCGATAGGATAAGCCAAACAAGGCCGGATTTCAGGAACCTGTCCCACCGGAACCTGCGTGTACCATTGATAGTCGCACTAAAGGTTCTTTGATTCAGAGGCTTGATTAGCAGAACAAAAGCCAGTATCCCGATTATGAAGGGAAAAAGATTCATGAGTAGGCCAATATTCGGTTCAAACCCGAGAACCCCCAGATTGCCCGGATCATCTGCGATCTTTCCTATCAGCTCTGGATCGTCGGCAACCTTTGAACTATAGCCCAGCAGGAGCGGCAATGCCCCTATTGTATTTGTAGCCAGAAGAATGGCAACAAACATTACTATATACCTCCATACGGCATTTCTGCCAGTGAATGATGATTCAAGATGGTTCATTATATCAGTGTTTTACTTAGCAGCACTTGTTCTCTTCGGATAATCAATCGAATAATGGAGGCCAATGCTCTCCTTCCTGTTCATTGCCATCTTGATTATCAGGTATCCCACATTTATCAGATTCCGGAGTTCACATATCTGTTTTGAAATCAGCGATCGCTTGTAAAGGCTTTCCGTCTCCCTGTACAGTATCTCAAGCCTCACCATAGCCCTTTCCAGGCGAAGGTCCGACCTGACTATTCCGACGTAGTTGCTCATTATCGACTGGAGCTCCTTAAGGCTCTGGGTAATAAGCACCATCTCTTCTAGGTGGGTGGTTCCCTTATAGTCCCAGTCAGGAAGCTTCTCTTCGAAACCAAGCTCTTTCAGACGTAATACCGAATGCGCCACAGCCCTGTGCGAATAGACAACAGCTTCCACCAGGGAATTGGAGGCCAGACGATTAGCACCGTGGAGACCCGTCGACGACACCTCCCCGAGGGCGTAGAGCCTGTCGATGCTGCTCTGTCCGTCAGTATCCACCTTGATTCCGCCGCAGGAATAATGAACGCAGGGCACCACCGGTATTTTATCCTTTGTTATGTCTATCCCTCTTTTCAGGCAATGTTCATAAACATTCGGGAAATGGTCCCTCAAACCTGCGGGTTCAAGATGGGTGCAATCGAGCCACACATGATCCTCTCCCCATATCTTAAGCTCATTGTCGATTGCCCTTGCAACTATGTCCCTGGGAGCAAGCGAACCCCGGCTGTCGTACCTGTTCATGAACTGCTCACCGGCCATATTCCTGAGAATGGCCCCGTATCCCCTGAGAGCCTCTGTAATCAGAAACGACGGCCGCTTTTCGGGATCATACAGCGAAGTCGGATGGAACTGAATGAACTCCATATTATCAATTGTCCCTTTAGCCCTGTAAACCATCGCAACACCGTCGCCCGTGGCTACCTCGGGGTTGGTTGTGGTCTGATAGGCATTCCCGAGCCCGCCTGTTGCCATAACGGTGATTTTTGCAAGAAAGGTGTAAACCTTCTTCTCATTTAGGTCGGCAACATAAGCTCCAAAACACTTTATGTCGGGAAAACTCCTTTTTACCTCTATCCCCAGGTGGTGCTGGGTAAGTATTTCAATTGCAAAATGATGTTCGAAAATCTCAATGTTGGGATCATTTTTCACCCTGCTGATCAGGGTATTCTCAATTACTTCGCCAGTCTTGTCCTTGGCATGAAGGATCCTGTGCTCGGTATGTCCACCCTCTTTCGCCAGGTCGTAGGTGCCATCCTTTTTCTTGTCGAACGGAACTCCCAGTTCTATAAGATCCTGTATTCTTTCAGGCGCCTCCTGCACAACCATCCTCACAACTTCCTCGTTGCAAATACCGTCGCCCGCAATCAGTGTGTCCTTTATATGCTTCTCAAAATTGTCGGGCTTGCTGAATACGGCCGCAATTCCCCCCTGTGCATACTTTGTATTGGAATCGTCGAGTATCGATTTTGTAACAATTGCAACTTTCCCGTAACGGGCTGCCTTTAGTGCGAAGGTCAGTCCCGCTATTCCTGATCCGATCACCAGAAAATCCGTACGTTTTCTCATTGAACCTTTTGTAATTATTGACCGCTAAATATACTAATTAATGCTTTTCATTATCCCGGTCGCTTGCGGGGCAGCCAGGTTTCAGACTGTATCGGAGACTTCAGCATAAAACATGATTGCTAAACCGGACTTTTTAATTTACTTTTGCTCACTTCAAACCTAAAAGACTTATGGCTCAGGATGATGTTTTCAAGAAACTGGTAGCCCACTGCAAGGAGTACGGTTATGTATTTCCCTCAAGTGAGATTTATGACGGATTAAGCGCAGTATACGACTACGGCCAGTACGGCGTTGAACTGAAGAACAACATAAAGAAATACTGGTGGGACAGCATGGTGCTTCTGCATGACAACATAGTAGGCATCGATTCGGCAATTTTCATGCATCCCACCATCTGGAAAGCATCCGGGCATGTCGACGCTTTTAACGATCCTCTTATAGATAACAGGGATTCCAAGAAAAGATACAGGGCTGATGTCCTTATTGAAGAACACCTGGCGAAGATTGAAGAGAAGATATCGAAGGAGGTTGCAAAAGCCAGGGAAAGATTCGGGGAAGCCTTCGACGAGTCAAAATTCAGGGAGACAAACCAGCGGGTACTGGCTAACCAGGCCAAAATTGACGAACTCAATTCCAGGTTCTCCAAAGCCCTGAACGACAGCGATCTGGCTGAACTGAAGCAGATAATTATAGATAACGAAATAGTATGCCCGATATCAGGAAGCCGCAACTGGACCGATGTCAGGCAGTTCAACCTGATGTTCTCGACAGAGATGGGTTCCACACTCGAAGGATCGAACAAGATCTATCTGAGGCCTGAAACAGCCCAGGGGATCTTTGTCAACTTCCTTAATGTGCAGAAAACCGGAAGGATGAAGATACCTTTCGGGATAGCCCAGATCGGAAAGGCATTCCGCAATGAGATAGTTGCCAGACAGTTCATTTTCAGGATGAGGGAATTCGAGCAGATGGAAATGCAGTATTTCGT
>JAVEXG010000068.1:0-17264 GCA_034004115.1 Bacteroidales bacterium
CAGGGAAAAGTAATTGTCAGATTTTGTGTTACTGCTAAAGGTGGCGTAGATAAAGTCGAGATATTAAAGGGTGTTGACCCCGAACTCGATAAGGAAGCCATCCGTGTTGTAAAGACTCTTCCTGCGTTTAAACCAGGTAAACAGGGTGGAAAACCTGTTCCTGTATGGTACATGGTACCTATAAACTATACTCTCAAATAATAAAGCTTCCAGCATAAATGAAAAGCCGGACCTTTGGTTCCGGCTTTTTCATTTTATCAAATACTTTACGAAATGCAGGCTGGCTTTACGCGATTCCTCATGCTCGCTGCAGCATCAACTCCTTAAGCAGCCTTACAAAATCCTCAATGTCATCTTCCGTGGTGTCCCAGCTTGTCATAAGTCTGTATTCCGATGTCAGTTCATCCCAGGAATAGAAGAAATAGGACTTCATCAGGGTCTCGGCAACATCATGCGGAATAACGGCAAACACTCCGTTCGATTGTACCTGCTGGGTTATCCTGATGCCCTGAATGCCTTTTATCTTTTGAGCAAGGATCTGTGCCATTGCATTTGCATGGGAAGCATTTATCTTCCATAGATCATCCCTGAAATAAGCAATATACTGAGCCGAAATATAGCGCATCTTGGATGACAACTGCATTCCCTGCTTTCTTATATACTTAAAATCAGGGGAAAGCCCCGGTTTCAGGAAACAGACCGCCTCACCGTACATCATTCCGTTCTTGGTCCCGCCGAAGGAGATGAAATCAACGCCGGCATCTGTAGTGAATTCCCTGAAAGGCAGGTTAAGATAAACAGCTGCATTTGCCATCCTCGCTCCGTCCATATGGAGAAGCATTCCTTTTTCATGGGCAAATCCGGCAAGCGCTTTAATCTCATCAACACTGTACACCGTGCCCATTTCAGTTGTCTGGGTTATTGAGATAACCCTGGGCTGAGAATGGTGTTCAAACCCAAAGCCGTGAACATGCTTCAGCAGCATCGGCGGGCTTATCTTCCCATCGGGAGTATCAACGGTCAGCACCTTGCATCCTGTGAATTTCTCAGGTGCACCGCATTCATCCTGCTGAATATGTGCAGTATGCGCGGTTATAACCGAATTCCACGACCTGGTAACACCACTCAGTCCCAGGGTATTGGCTGCAGTTCCGGTAAAAACGAAATATACCTCGGCATCACTTCCGAAATGTTCCTTGAAAATATCCTGTGCCTGCCGTGTGTAGTGGTCATCACCGTATCCCACAACATGACCCTCATTGACCGAAGCAAGTTCTTTCAGAATATCAGGATGCACGCCCGCATTATTGTCGCTGGCAAATCCCCTCTTATTAATTATTGACTTCATAACAGTTTGTTTTATAATATCCCTTCCGGGACTCAAGTATATATAAAATGAGGGGCTTTATGATTTAAAGCCCCTTTGAATCAGAACATTATTACATTCAGAACTCTACCTGATCTTAGATCCTTTCACTGCAAAGAAAGTGATATAGGCGTAATAGAGAAACAGGCAGGCTATTGCAAACAGGAGGCCGATTCCCTTCTGGATAGCACCCATCATAATCGGAAGAAGAGCAGCGCCGATAACCGATGTTGCAATAACGCCCGAGCCCACTTTTGAATGGGGACCGAGGTCTTCCAGTGCAAGGTTATAAATGCAGGGCCACATTATTGAATGCATCAGGCCGGTTCCAAGGAACAGCACAAGACCGATCCAGTTCATTCCCATTCCGCCGAGAACAAGTGAAAGCAGAAGCATCACTGCTCCGCCTACGGCACAGAAGCTCAATATCTTGCCTGCCGAGTACTTGCGAAGGATAAAGATTCCGGCAATACGGCCAACCATCAGTCCGGCCCAGTAATAAGCCAGAAGCCTTGTCCTCATTTCACCATCGAAGGTAAAGCCCAGTCTGGCTGAATAATCTGCAAAGAAACTCGGTATTCCAATCTCAACCCCCATATAGAAGAAGATTGCAAGGGAGCCCAGCCACAGATGGGTGTATTTGTAAGCGCTGTCCTTGTATTTCTTCACACTTCCTTCCGCAGCCTCGTCTTCCCTGATTTCCGGAAGATGCAGAAAGAACATTACAACGACAATAACAAGGGTTACAATACCAATGCCTGCGAACGGCCCCTGAACCGTCTTCGGATCAGCTTCGGTGCCTGTATTGGCAGATACGATAAGCATTGAAACGAAAATCGGAGCAATAACCGTAGCCACCGAGTTCAGCGCGTTAGTAAGCGTGAGCCTGCTAGCCGCCGTTTCAGGACTTCCAAGGGCATTTACGTAAGGGTTGGCAGCGACCTGAAGCAGGACAATTCCGATAGCAAACACCGATACTGCGCTCAGGAAACCGTAATAACCGGCAGCAACGCCCGGAATACAAAGGAAGAAACCAAGGCTTATCAGTCCAAGACCTGCAAGAACCCCGTTTTTATAACCGATCCGGTTCAGAAGATAGCCGACAGGTATTGACAGGATATAGGCTCCGTAAAAGAAGGTGTTGGGAAGCTGCTTCTCAACCTCGTTAAGCTTAAAGGCATCCTTCAGATAGTCTATAAGCGAGTTGTTCATGGTTGTGATAAAGCCAAGCAGAAAAAAGAGCGCGGCCATCACGATAAGAGGAAACAGGAAACTGGAGTTTTTGTTTGTCATTTTGGTAGGTTTATGGTTATTTCATGCTTTATAACTTTGTCTGCTTCATTATTTTGCGGAAAACCTGTACATGCATGTCTGCCTGTACTCCTCACCCGGATTCAGTACAGTCGACGGGAAATGAGGTTTGTTGACAGCATCGGGGAAATGCTGTGTTTCGAGAGCATAAGCCCATCTTTTTCCATATTTCTTTCCGAACTTTCCTTTCTCATTGTCGATCCAGTTTGCTGTATACAGCTGAAGTCCGGGCTGGGTGGTGAATACTTCCAGGGTCCGTCCTGATAACGGATCGCTGACTGCCGCGGCCAGGCCCAAAGCGCCTGCCGGATGATCGAGAACCCAGTTGTGATCATAACCTGCCCCGAACCTGAGTTGTTCGTCATCCTTGTCAATATCCTCACCTATTTTCTTTGGGTTGGTGAAATCAAAGGGAGTGCCCATGACGCTGATTATCTCACCTGTCGGTATATTCGTTTCATCAGTCGGAGTGAAAAACCTGCCGTTAATCATCAGTTCATGGTCGTAGATGCTTCCGGAACCCTCTCCTGCCATGTTGAAATATGTGTGTCCGGCTAGGTTTACCACAGTTGTTTTGTCGGTCGTTGCAGAGAAATCAATTCTCAGTTCATTGGCATCAGTCAGGGTATAAGTCACTGAAGCCTTTAAATTACCAGGGTAACCTTCCTCGCCGTCGGCTGAGAAGTATTCCATCTTCACCGCTGAAACGGAAGCATCAGCGACATGCCATACAACCTTGTTGAAGCCCTTTAATCCTCCGTGGAGATGATTGGGGCCATTGTTTACTGCAAGGGTAAATTCCTTACCGCCAAGGATGAACTTACCCGAGGCAATACGATTTGCGCAACGTCCGCAAATTGCACCCATGTAGGGACTGTTCATATTTATGTAGTCGGCAATGTTGTCGTAGCCCTGCACCACATCGGTAAAGTTGCCTTTCCTGTCAGGCGCAAAAATGCTGACGATTATTGCCCCGTAGTTGGTTACCTGGGCTACAAGTCCGTTTTTATTTCTGAGAGTGTACAGGCCTGTAGGCAAGCCGTTAAGAACACCCTTGAATGAATCTTCTTTTACAATATCCATAATAACTTAAATATCAAACAATTACCTATTAAAACTAAAGTTTGACCCTGCCGGCTCCCTGATGCCTTATAAACAGGATGTGGCACGAGCCTATGCCATAGACGTGTTCAAGGGTGGAGACATATTTCTTCAGCAGCGTCTGGGGAACGAAAGCCTGGATTGTGCCGGCGAAACCGCCGCCATGGACTCTCCATGCACCTTCGCCCTTGAGCACAAGTTCACTTAGTGCAAGGGCAAGTGAAACGTTCTGTTCCCTGACATTGGTTATGGGATATACATTCTGGTTGTACATGAATGAACTGAAGCCCGAGTCGACCACCATTCCGAGGAATGATTTGAAATCGTTTTTCTCGAGGGCAGCCACCTGGTCGACCACTCTCTGGTTGTCGCCATGAAAATGAATTGCCCTCAGGATGGCACGGTCGCCAACTTTTTCGCGGATTTCCGGAGTTATGTCAAGAACCTGTTTCAGCGTTACTTCCCGAAGCACCTTGGCACCAAGCTGGGCGGCAACTGCTTTCATATCGGTTGGCAGTGAGGCGTATTCATCATTCAGGTCGGCATGGCTTCCGCCGGTATCGGTAATGACCAGTGAGAATCCGGTGGCGACAAAATCGAAGTTCACTTTTTTAACCTTCGGTTTCGACGGGTCCTTGAAGTCGATTGTAATCAGACCGCCCATCGCACACGCAGTCTGGTCCATCAAACCGCAGGGTTTTCCGAAGTAATTGTTTTCTGAGTATTGTCCGATAATAGCATTCTGAATCGGGTCGACCTTGCCTTTATTGAACAACTCGCTGAGGATAGCGCCTATCAGTACCTCGAAAGAAGCCGAAGAACTCAATCCCGAGCCCTTTGGAACGCCTCCGTCAATACATGCGTCAAATCCCCCGATCGCATGTCCAAGTTCCTTAAAACGTGAGCAAATGCCTCTTACAAGGGCTGCGGATGTATATTTCTCAGCTTTAACCGGACTGAGGTTTTTCAGATCCACCTCAAACTGAGGGTAACCCTCTGAGATAATTCTGATCACATTGGTGCCGTTCGCTCCGGCGATACAAACGTTATCGAGGTTAACAGCCCCTGCCAGAACCCTTCCGTAGTTATGATCAGTGTGGTTGCCACCAATTTCGGTGCGTCCGGGTGATGTAAAAAAGTCAACATCCTTCTTTCCGAATGCGGTTTCAAATTGTTTCAAAAGCCCGGCATATCTTTTCCCGTTTCTCTTCAGTTCAGAGGTATCATTTCCATAGAGTTCGCGGAATGCCTTGTTATCCCCGTTGTTGATTTTGCGGATCAGATTATCTGTTGTCATGGATATATGGTTTTAGAATTGACGAAAGAATGTAAATATAGCAATTGTAGGGAAAAATAAAACGAAGCCGTCCCAAACAATTTGGAACGGCTTCAGTGTTATTTTATGCTGTAAAGGATGTTTACCTCCGCTTGCTTCCCACAAGTGCGAAGAATACAATGTAGAGGTAACACAGAATTGGCAGGATGAATGCGAATCTGACACCCATGCTGTCGGCTATAAGGCCCATAAGTACGGGAATTACAGCTCCGCCAACTATAAGTGTGTTTATCAGACCTGATGCCATGCTGAGTTCGCCCTTGTCGAGGCCTTCAACACCAAGGGTGAAGATATTGGGGAACATTATTGAGTTGAAGAAACCCACTGAAAGACCCAGCCAGAGGATTATAGGACCTCCGGCAAGCATCACTACAACAAGGAGAAGAGCTGCTATCAGTCCGAATACTGCAAGTGATCTGCTTGCGTTGCCTCTTCCGAGCCTCATGGCCAGGTAGTTCACAAATGCAATTCCTGCAAATATCAGTCCGTCTGTAATCTCCTTGCGGACGAACCATCCGACAAAAAGAGCCAGCAGAAGAACCAGCACTGTGTAGATGTATTTCTTTGATTCCTTAACATCCGAGAGCATGAATGAACCATAGAAACGGCCAACCATTGCGCCTCCCCAGTACAGGGCTATCATCATGGCAGCCTGTGTGTTTGCTATTCCCAGGGCTTCCTGGAAATATCTCTGAAGCATTGCAGCTGTACCAACTTCAGCACCGACATAACAGAAAATACCCAGAGCACCAAGAACCACATGCGGATATTTCCATACGCTTTTTTTCTCAACACCCTGGGTTGAAATTTCGGGAAGTTTGAGAAAATATATTGCAACCGCAATAATGATTACCACAATACCGATAATAAGGAATGGGGCTGTGGGAACGTTTTCAGCAGTATTGAGGGCTGCTTCAGCTGCTGATTTGAAAATGAACAATCCGGCAACCAGGGGAGCGATGTAGGTTGCAATCGAGTTAAGCGCCTGGGTCAGGTTAAGACGTCCGGATGCGGATGCTGACGGTCCCAGTGCCGTAACATAGGGGTTTGCAGCTGTCTGAAGGAAAACAACGCCGCCTGCCATGATGAAGATGGCAAAAAGGAAGAAGGGGAAAGAAAGCATTTTGGCAGCCGGGAAGAATAAGAAGCTACCTACTGCAACCAGGATCAATCCAAGGATTACGCCTCCCTTATAGCCAATTTTTTTAATAATTCCCCCTGCAGTAAATGCCAATAAAAAATAAGTAAAGAAGAAAGCTCCGTTTACCAGCTGGGCCTGAAAGTTTGAAAGCTCAAAAACTGCCTTGAACTTGTCAGCCAGAGTAATGTTAAAGGTAGTAACGAAACCAAACAGGAAGAAGATCATTCCCATGAACGCCATACCTGCCGTTTGCGTATTTTTCTGTTCTGTCATGTTGAGAGTTTTAGGTTAGACAAAGTACCCGGTTTCGGGCGGTAGTAAAATTACATTTAAAGATCGATTTTCCTAATACTGCCTGTGAATTTTTAATCTGTCCATCCCGATCAGAATAATCCTGCTTAATGGCTATATTTGCGGAAATTTTTACAGGTAAGCCTTGACACGATATTTCATATATATTTCTTTTAAAGGGACTGCATATCACGGATGGCAGCTTCAGCCCGGTGCTATAACAGTTCAGAAGGTCCTTAATGAAGCCCTGTCGACTATACTAAGTGAAAAGATATCCGTTACAGGTGCAGGACGAACCGATGCCGGTGTTCATGCCCTTGTATTCTGTGCCCATTTTGACAGCAGGGCTCCTTATCTTGACGTCAGGAATAACATCATTTTCAGGCTGAACAGATACCTGCCGGCTGACATATCCGTTACCGGAATTAGAAAGGTTAAGGCTGATGCAAATGCAAGGTTCAGCGCCATTTCGCGGACGTACAGATACCTGATAATGCGCACGAAGGATCCGTTCGGTACTGAGACGGGATGGTACGTTCACGGCGATCTTGATATCGATGCAATGAACAGGGCATCGGAAATACTGATGAGGCATAATGATTTCACCAGTTTCTGCAGGCTTCATTCCGACAACAAGACGAATATCTGCACCGTGTTCAGTGCAGAATGGAAACCCGAAGGCAATACTCTGGTTTTCACAATCAGGGCCGACCGCTTCCTGAGAAATATGGTGAGGGCAATAGTAGGAACAATGATCGAAACCGGAAGAGGAAAGATAACACCCGGGGATTTTGAAAAGATTATCCTGTCGCTTAACAGATCGTCTGCAGGTATGTCGGCACCGGCCAGGGGATTGTTCCTGACCGGCATAGAGTACCCTGAGGAGATATTTGAATGAAAGGAAATAATTGATTCTTTTAATCGTTTGTAATAGAAATCAAAACGGCGTAAACAAAAAAACCAAAGCATATGATAATGATCTCTGCATTATTCGGGACGGCTGCAATTTCATCCACAGATGAGGCGATGACTGTCCTCGATCTGCTGATGAAGGGTGGGATAATAATGATCCCGATTGTGTTGCTTTCGCTCGTCAGTTTTTACATTTTCATCGAAAGGCTGGCCTATATCAACAAGACCACGGCAATAACAAAAGGTCTTGTGCCGGCAATCACGAATGAACTCAGGAACGGTAACTCGAAAAACGCTCTTGTTCATGCGAGGAACAGTCAGGCTGCCGTTGGCAGGATACTTGAAAGCGGAATCGAAAAGGTAGGACGGTCAATGGATGAGATGGAGAGGAACATTGAGACAACAACGAATCTTGAGATCACCAAGATGGAAAAGAACACCGGATACCTTGGCATCATAGCAAGCGTTGCTCCCATGCTTGGATTCATCGGTACAATTGCGGGGGTGATCAAGATATTCTACAACATCTCCCTTGCCGACAACATCAGCATCGGTCTTATTGCAGGAGGACTTTATCAGAAAATGATCTGCAGCGGCGCCGGACTGATTGTCGGGGTTCTTGCATACGCGGCATACCACTATCTTCAGCTGAAGATCGACAGGTACATGATAAGGCTTCAGGAGTCAATGATCCAATTCCTTAAGGCAGTCTGAGATGAATTTAAGAAGAAACAAGCAATTCAAGCCTGAAGTAAGCACCTCCTCGCTGAACGACATCATGTTCTTCCTGTTGTTGTTCTTTCTGATAGTCTCGACACTTGCCAACCCCAACGTTATCAAGGTCCTGCTTCCAAAATCAAAAAGCGCTCAGGAAATCGACAAGCAGCAGGTTAACATGACGGTGACGGAAGACAGGAGGTACTATATCGATCAGAATGAAGTGCTGCTGTCGGAACTCGAGCAGAAGCTGGAGGAACACGTCAGGGGAATCGAAAATCCGACTGTTGTCCTGAGGTTCGCAAAAAGTCTCAACATCCAGGATCTGGTAGATGTCCTTGAGGTCGGGGTGCGGCTTGACGTAAAGATGGTGATGGCCACCGACAAATCGAATGCTGCCCTCTGACGGTTTAACGGTCTGAAAATAACAACAAAAATTTATCGAATTACGATAAATTTACATATGATATTCGACAAGTTTTTTACCTGAAACGATATCAATATTTATCGCTGTTCCAGATCTCCCATGACTTTTCAGCCTGGGAATGAAGCATTTTCAATCCTGATAACACAGTGCATCCCCTCCCCTGCCCTTTCCTGAGGAATGTTGTGATTTCCGGGTTGTAAACCAGGTCAAACAGGATATGGTTCCGGCCAAGAAGGTCAAAATTAATGTCGGGGCAACCTTCTGTAAGGGGGAACATTCCGAGCGGAGTTGTATTTACGATAAGCCCGACGCTTTTGTATATATATTTATCCAGATCCCTGTAAGTAATACAACCGGCCTTTTTTTGTCTTGAAACAAGCCAGCAATCTATTTTCAGGGAAGCAAGGACATGGCATACAGCCTTTGAGCTTCCCCCGGTACCCAGCACCAGAGCCTTTCCAATGCGCTGATTGATAACGGGCTTAAGGGTGTCTGCTATCCCGTAAATGTCGCTGTTGAAGCCTCTGAGTTCTGTTGACTCAGGGTGTCTTTTGATCTTGATCACGTTTACAGCGCCGACTGCTGCAGCCTCAGGGTCGATCCTGCCGAGGAAGGGCATGACTGCAGTTTTGTATGGGATGGTTACATTCAGGCCCACCAGTTCCGGGTCGGCCGGTAATTCCTGAAGCTGACTGATGTCTGTCAGCGGATAATTCTCGTAGGTACAATCCGGTATTCCTTCCCGTATGAATTTTTCAGTGAAGTACTTCTTCGAAAATGAATGTCCCAGCGGGTAACCGATGAGTCCGAATTTCCTCATGGGCTTAAGCGGTCAGGGTTGAAGGTCATCGGGAAGAAACTGGAAGAATGTATCGCCTCTCAGGCCGAGGCGCAGCGATTCGAGCGGTATAATCTCGTTGGGTGCGATATTTCCCAGGTTGACGTTGGCTCCGAAATGCTTTATGAACCATGCCTGCTGCGATTTGAGGGGAGCTTCCCATATCACGTTATCGAGCCCCACATGATCGGAGATTTCCTTTATCATGGGCATATTTACCGATCCGTCGTCGTTATAGATACCAATTGTTCCCGATTCACGCGCTTCAGCGATTACCTTCACCGAACCGGCTTTCAGTTCCGATTTCATCATTTTAACCCATTCCCCGGGACTGTAAACAACGTCCTTCTTTTTTGATCCCACCTCCGAGATCACTGTACCTCTGCGCGAAAGTATCCTTATACATTCAAGCTTGGTTTCCTGGCTCATCTCAAATGATCCGTCGGAGATCTCAACAAGTGTTATCCCGTGCCGGTCGATGAAATCAACAAACTCGTTGAACATATTGCGGATCATGAATGCTTCAAAAAGAGTTCCGCCGAAATAGGGTATACAGCCGGCCTTAATGTAAACCTTCAGTTTTTCACCGAAGCCGGGAGTGATAAGTGAAGTGCCGAACCCAAGCTTGACGAAGTCGGTGTAATCACTGCCCACCGACATAAAATCCTCGGCTTCCCTTATGCTGAGGCCTTTGTCCATTACCATTGTCAGTCCGGTGGTTCGTGGTTTTGAGGGACGATCGGGAAGAAACGGAAGTATCTTTTCCATATGCATATAATTTTGTTTTCAAAGGTTGTACGTCGACCCGATGGCAGGCAGGTTTCCCTTTGTCTTCAAGCCGGGATGCACAGGCAATATACTAAGAATTAGCGAAGGTTATATTCCGAAAGAAGCTTCTTCATCTTCCTTGTAAGAAGCTTTTCAGGGAAGATATCGTGAAAATCCCTGAACATATCCTTATCACCTTCAAGAGCATACAACAGGTGTTTCAGGGAGCCGTCAGTGCGGCCCGTATGAAGGTAGAAGGAAGCCAGAATATAATTGATGCCGGGAACGTCTCCCAGTATTTTATATGCTTTTTCAAAGAAGGGAATCGATCTTTCAACGAATCCGTCCCTGAGGATCATTTTCCCGAGGTCGGTCCAGACTTCCGAATAATATGCGTCGAGTTTAAGCGCCTCCCTGTAGCACCGGAGGGTGTCTTTGATTTCCTTCCTGGCATAATGTGCTTTCCCGAGCATGTACCATATTTCAGGATTTTCGTCATCGAGGCGGACTGCCTTCCTGAGGAAAATAAGGCTCTCTTCGGGGTTACCCGATTCAAGGGAGATAATGCCAAGGCCGAACCATGGATCAGCATATTCAGGAGCAAGTTCAATCGCCTCGTGGTAATATTTCCTTGCAAGAACCAGATCGCCTGTCTTCTCATAACATTCGGCCAGGTATGTCATTGCCTCGAAGCTGTCGGGCTCATTCTCGAGATACTCGTGGTAAACGGGTATGGCATCGGGATATCTCTCCTGGTTGCAGAGAATATTGCCCTTGTTGAATATTGCAAAGGTATTCTGGGAATTTATTGCAAGTGCATAATCGTAGGCTTCAAGGGCTTTCTCATAATCCTCCTGCTTATTGTAGATTATCCCGAGGTTATACCACGCACTGTCGGAAAAAGGCTCCGTCTCGAGGTATTTGAGGTAGAAAGAAATGCTGTTCTCAAAGTCCTCTGTCTTTTCATAGGCATATGCCAGGTCGTAGATATGAGCGTAGAAATCCGGTTCGAGCCCGATCAGCTTCTTCATGTACGGGATCAGGTACTCGTAGTAATTAAGGTTCTGAAGAACTGAAGTGATCGAGAAGAGGATATTGGCAGGATCATCGGAATCGAGGGTAAGGGCAAAGTCAAACATTTTTTTTGCGCCCTGGATATCTCCGAGGATACCCATAGCGGTTCCCTTTGCCACATAAATCTCGTGGTTGCCCGGTTCGATGCTCTCGAGGGTCTTAAGAATTCTGAGAGCCTCAACAGCCCTGCCCTTGTCGAGAAGGACCCTGGCTTTGCGGAGTTGTATTGAAACAGAATTGGGATGCTGTTCCGATGCAAGCAGAGCAGCTTCGTAAGCCCTTAAGGAATTGTTCGATTCGATGTAATAATCGATAATATTTTCAAATTCAATAACATCGAAGAAAAAATTTTCATTATTCTTCCGCATCCGTTCAAATTTCCGGATGACATTTTTCAGATCCTCCTCGTAGAAGTAATTGTACTTATCGTCTTCCATCCCCCTCTAAAATATTGAGTACAAAATTAATAACATTTTAAAATAACCATTTGGAGGCATAATCATATTATCAACATTTTTGTTAATTTTTAAACAGCTGTATATCAAGTTAATAGAATTTAAACATCAGAATTTTTGTTTTTTTCCGGTTTTGACGCAACCTTCCGGTGATATTTTTCATCTATGAATTGTAAATAACCCAAACTCAATATATCGCATTTACCCTGGAATTAACCTAAATTCTACCTTCGAAAAACCGGGCGCAAACCCGGTTTTTCCATTTACTGTCCCGATCCATAATTTTATTTCCGGGAGGCCGTTTTAAAGTAATAAAGCGAATACATACTCAAATCATGAAAATTAAAACCAGATATTTTATTTCATCTTTGTCGGTGCTGGCAGCTTTCCTGCTTACTATATCGTGTGAAAAAAAAACCTCACCTGCCCTGATAGAAAAGGGGACCTTCCCCGATTCCCTGATAATATTGTCGGATATCAACTCATCCTATGACGATTACAACTCCGACATTCATCAGCTGTCGGCTGCCAGTTCCATTGTTTTCTCAAGCAACAGGGGAAGCAGCGGAGGCCAGTTTGATCTTGTGCACGGGGCGTTTGCATACAGTTTTGTACAGGAGAGCGGGGATTTCTTCATGTTTTCGGAAATGGCGTCTGATCCGTTTCTCGCACAGCTGGTTTCAAAAGTCAATACAGCCGGGGATGATTTTGGACCATACAGGTTTTACAGCCCTGTCGACGGTTTCGAATATCTTGTAGTGTCGTCGGAGAATGCCTCCGGAGATCTTGATTTTCAATACACAAAAAATCTTCCTTATTTCGGGACCTCTATTCCTGCAATATCTGATTCAAAACCTGTTACCCTGCTGAATTCCTCCTCCGATGACGCATATTTCTGTTTTAATACCGGTCAGGATACTGCCTATTTCTGCCGCGATACCGATGGCAGCTTTGATATCTGGATGTACCCCAAGCAAACGGAAGCAACAATGGATGAATGGTTCTCGCAGGAAGCAGCAACCCCGGTCAGGGTTGATGCATTGAGCAGTACAGCCAACGACAAATGTCCCTACATCTTCAGGAAGATAATTGTGTTTGCCTCCGACCGTGAGGGAGGCCAGGGTGGATTTGACCTGTATTATTCGGAATTCGAAAACGGAGCCTGGAGGGCTCCCGTAAATTTCGGACCTTCGATAAACACAGCATCGGATGAATACCGGCCAATACTGTCGGGGAATGAGTATTTTACAAATATGTTCCTGCTCTTCTCATCAAACAGGCCCGGCGGAAAGGGTGGATTTGACCTGTATTTCCGAGGGACAGACCTCTTCTAGCCTTATTATTTCTTCTCAACCGCCTTAAGCGTGTTCCGCAGGAGAGCTACCCTTGTCATGGGGCCGACTCCGCCCGGAACGGGGGTGATATATGAGCAGAGCGGTGCCACATTTTCAAAATCGACGTCACCGGCAAGCCGCCAGCCCGATTTTGTGGTAGAGGAAGGTAAACGGGTGGTACCCACGTCGATCACCACAGCTCCCGGTTTTACCATATCCGCTTTCACGAATCCCGGAGATCCAAGGGCAGCAATAATTATGTCGGCTCGCTTAAGATGCGAAGCAATGTCCTTTGTCCTGCTGTGCACTACGGTCACTGTGGCATCCAGGCCTTTCTGCGAAAGCAGGATGCTGAGGGGACGACCGACAATATTGCTTCTTCCGATCACAACACATTCCTTTCCTGATGTTTCGATGTTGTATCGTTTCAGAAGTTCTACTATTCCGAAAGGTGTGGCCGGGAGAAAACTATCTATGCCGATAACCATCCTTCCCAGATTGACCGGATGAAAACCGTCGGCGTCCTTTTCGGGATCGATGGCTTCCGTGATCCGGCTTTCCGAAATATGATCAGGCAGAGGAAGCTGGACAATAAATCCGTCGACATCAGGATCGTTGTTAAGTTTCCCGATTGCTTCAAGGATTTCTTCTTCCGTAACATTGTCATTCATTCTTACAAGTGTGGATATGAAGCCCACTTCTTCACAGTCTTTAATCTTATTGGCGACATAGGTCTCGCTCGAACCGTTTGATCCGACCAGAATTGCGGCCAGGTGAGGAATCTTTTTCCCGTTTTGGGATCTTTCGGCTACTTTACGGGCTATTTCATCCTTGATGAAGCCCGCGGTCAGTTTTCCATCGATAATTTTGTACATGGCAATCAGGTTTATCTTCTGCCCATCAAGCGTGCGGCATTTTTATTGGTTGTCATCAGTTTCATCATACGCCTGGTTTCATCGAACTGCTTAAGGAGCCGGTTCACATCCTGGACAGTGGTTCCGCTTCCCGATGCAATTCTTTTTCTACGGCTTCCGTTAAGCACGCCGGGATTGGTTCTCTCCTGGGGAGTCATGCTCCGGATTATGGCTTCAATTCCCTTGAATGCATTATCGTCTATGTCGAGGTCCTTGATTGACTTACCCACACCGGGGATCATCGACATAAGGTCCTTTACGTTTCCCATCTTCTTTATCTGCTGAATCTGGGAAATGAAGTCGTTAAAATCGAACTGGTCCTTGGCAATCTTTTTCTGAAGCTTTCTTGCTTCTTCCGTATCGAACTGCTCCTGAGCCTTTTCAACCAGTGAAACTATATCGCCCATACCAAGGATCCTGTCAGCCATACGGGTGGGATAGAATACGTCGATGGCATCCATCTTCTCGCCCGTGCTGACGAACTTTATAGGCTTGTTAACAACCGACCTGATTGAAAGGGCTGCTCCTCCCCTGGTGTCTCCGTCGAGTTTTGTAAGCACCACGCCGTCGAAATCGAGACGGTTGTTGAACTCTTTTGCGGTATTGACAGCATCCTGGCCGGTCATCGAATCGACAACGAAAAGTATCTCGTGAGGATTGACAGCATCCTTTATAGATGCTATCTCGTTCATCATCTCCTCGTCAATGGCAAGTCGTCCGGCTGTATCTATGATTACCACATCCCTGCCATTGAGTTTTGCTTCCCTGACGGCGTTGCGGGCAATCTGAACCGGATTTTTGTTGTCTTCCTCGGTATAGACAGGAATCCCGATCTGGGTTCCGAGAACCTTGAGCTGTTCGATAGCAGCCGGCCTGTAGATGTCGCCTGCAACCAGCATCGGATTCTTGCCCTTTTTGCTTTGCGCCCAAAGGGCAAGCTTGCCGCTGAAAGTTGTTTTACCGGACCCCTGAAGACCTGCAATCAGGATGACAGAGGGGTTTACCTTTATATTAATGTCGGTTTTGTCTCCTCCCATCAGTTCCACAAGCTCGTCATGGACAATCTTGACCATCATCTGGGAAGGATTCACCGACCTGATCACCTCCTGGCCGATAGCCCTGGTCTTTACCATATCGGTAAACTGCTTGGCTATCTTAAAGTTAACGTCGGCGTCCAGAAGGGCTCTGCGCACTTCCTTCAGAGTTTCAGCAATGTTAATTTCGGAAATTCTTCCCTGTCCCTTAAGGAGTTTAAAGGATTTTTCCAGTCGTTCGCTGAGTGATTCAAACATAATATCAAAATGAAAAAATAATATTTAACTTAAATTGTTGCTGGTTGCTGCTGTTACTAGTTTATTGCTTATCATTTATCGTTGCTGGCTTTGCCCTCTGAAACTTTAGCGAAAGAGGGTTGCTGGTTAATTACATACGTTCAGGCATATCTATTCCAAGCAGCCACATGCCTGATAACAATACCTGGCTGGTGACCTTTGAGAGCAGCAGCCTGAAATTTCTCAGCGAAGGATCTTCTTCTCCGAGGATAGAAAAATCGTGATAGAACTGGTTGAATTCCCTTGCAAGGTCGTAGCAGTAGTTTGCAATCAGCGCCGGTGAATAGGTCTCCGCTGCTTCAGTCACGGTGTCGGAATATTTTCTGAGCAGTTTGACAAGGTCAATTTCCTTGGGTCCGGGTAAGGCTGACCGTACTCCTTCAGGATCAGGCATCAGGCCCGATTGTTCAGCCTTACGGAATACCGATTTAATCCTGGCGTAGGTGTACTGGATAAATGGTCCGGTATTGCCGTTGAAGTCGATCGATTCAGCAGGATTGAAGGTCATGTTCTTGTGAGGATCCACTTTCAGAATAAAGTACTTGAGGGCCCCGAGTCCAATCTTCATAAAGATCTCCTCCTTTTCATCACCGCTGAATTCAGAGAGTTTTCCGAGCTCCATCGACACGCTCCTGGCTGTCTCTTTCATCTCGATTACCAGGTCATCAGCATCGACGACTGTACCTTCGCGCGACTTCATCCTGCCTTCAGGCAGTTCAACCATACCATAAGAATAATGTATCAGGCCGTCGGCCCAGGCATAACCTATCTTTTTCATAAGCGCCCTCAGCACCTGGAAATGATAGTTCTGCTCATTTCCAACCACATACAGGGTTTTGTCGAAATGAAAATCGTTCTGTCTTGCCACTGCCGTACCAAGGTCCTGTGTCATATAGACGGCAGTACCGTCGGATCGGAGCAGCAGTTTATGGTCGAGTCCCTGGTCGGTGAGATCGACCCAGATTGAATTATCATCGTGCTGATAAAGCACCTTATTTTTCAGTCCTTCAAGAACGATATCCCTTCCCGTGAGGTATGTCTCTGATTCATAGTAAATCTTATCAAAATCGACGCCAAGCAATTTGTAAGTCTCGTCGAATCCCCTGTAAACCCAGGAGTTCATCATCTTCCACAGGTCCACCACTTCCCTGTCGCCGTTCTCCCATTTCAACAGCATATCCCTGGCTTCGGCCATCAGGGGAGCTGAGTTTCTTGCCTCGTTCTCGTTCATCCCGCTGCTGATAAGCTCCTCTGCCTGCTTCCTGTATTCCTGCTCAAACATCACGTAGTATTTTCCAACAAGGTGATCACCCTTCATTCCTGATGATTCAGGAGTTTCGCCTCCCGAATACTTAAGCCAGGCAAGCATCGATTTGCAGATATGAATACCGCGGTCGTTTACAATATTTGTCTTTATAACCCGGTGGCCGCATGAGGAGAGTATCCTGTAAAGGGAAAACCCCAGCAGGTTATTACGTATATGTCCGAGATGAAGCGGCTTATTTGTATTTGGTGAGGAATATTCAACGAGGATGGTCTCAGGCTTAACTGACCGGCATTTTGAGTAAAGGTCGTTTGCCGTGGCAAGTCCGGCAAAGTATTCAACCCACCATCTGTCGGAGATCTCTATATTAAGGAATCCCTTTATGACGTTAAAACCTGAAACATGTGGCAATTCACCCTGGAGAAAATTACCTATTGCCGCACCCGTATTTTCGGGAGTGTTTTTTGAATACCTTAATAGTGGAAAAACAACAAGCGTGAAATCGCCCCTGAATTCCTTCCTGGTCTCCTGAATCTGTATAAGATTTTCCGGGACCTCACTATTGTAAAGCACCCTGACCGCTTCGATTATTTTGTTCCTGAGATTAATTTCCATTGCAGTTTAAGAAATTACGCCTGCAAATATAGCATTTTAATGAAATCCATGAATAAAGAGCATCAGCGT
>JAVEXG010000228.1:0-3631 GCA_034004115.1 Bacteroidales bacterium
TGTTAAAATCATAGTAAGATTCATTAAAAAGAATAGATGAAATAAAAAATACTATCTTTGCAGCCTTTACATAAAAAAATGTGCAAATCCGAATATTAAAAAACGATAATACGTGTGTAAAACAAAAAGCAATACTCCTATCGAAGATAGATTTCAACTATATGCAGGTAAAATCTTCAGGCACCCCCATGCTATTATCAGCGCATACGATAACAAAACTTTTTTGAAAGCTTTCGACGAAATAGAGAAATACAGCCAAACACATTTTTTAATTGGATATATTTCTTATGCCGCAAACGATGTTTTCTTAAACAAAACCATTCAAAATAATACTCCCTTATTGTATTTTGAAGTTTACACACAGTATGCCGAATATAAACCCAAAACCATACATGAAGATATCTTTTTATTTCCTAAACCACTGATATCCTATAGACAATACAAAGCAGCTTTTCAAAAAATCAAACAACACATCGCTTGTGGAAACACGTATGAGGTAAATTACACCTATGCTTGTGATGTTGCATATGCAGGCGACATACTTAGTCTCTACGAAAAGCTTTTACCCCTACAAACTACTCCTTACAATGCATTTATTCAAAACGATTACGAAGAAATTCTTTCATTTTCTCCTGAACTGTTTTTCATAAAAAAAGGAAATCGAATCCTAACCAAGCCCATGAAGGGCACCCTGCCACGAAAATCCATACAATCGGAAGACGAGAAACAAATAGATATTTTGAAAAACGATATCAAAAACAGAGCGGAAAACGTAATGATTGTTGATTTGCTCCGCAATGATTTAAACAAAATTGCTGTTACGGGTAGTGTGAAAGTAACGAAGCTGTTTGAAGTCGAAACACATAAAACGCTGCATCAAATGACTTCGGAGATAGAAGCTGAGCTACCCCCCGGCACTACACATTTTGATATTTTAAATGCTATTTACCCTTGCGGTTCAATTACCGGAGCACCTAAAATAAAAACAATGGAAATCATTGACGAACTGGAAACAACACCACGCAATATTTACTGTGGAGCCATAGGATATATCTCTCCTGAAGAAAGTATTTTCAGTGTTCCTATCCGCATATTGCAACGCAACAAAGCACATCAACATTTCCGCTATCATACGGGAGGGGCTATCGTTTGGGATTCAAAATGTCGTGATGAATGGGAAGAAACACTCATTAAAACACGTTTTATCAGTGTGCAAAACCCGGACTTTGCATTAATAGAAACCATCAAAGTCGAGAATAGTACCCTTGTTTTCGGAAACGAACACCTCAGCCGCTTGAAACAATCCGCAAACCAATTGGGATTTGTTTTTAATCCCGAACTTGAAAAATTGCAGGCGAAACAAAACGGCATATTACGCATCTCCCTATCGAAAAACGGAACGTATGAAGTAAGCTATAGACCTATGGAAGCACACCTATCCACACATATTTCCATTTCACCCATTAGCGTCAACAGCAAACATCCGCTTGTAAATCATAAAACTTCCTATCGTCCACAGTTTGAAAACAGCATGCTGAAAATCAAAAACGGAGAACTTTTCGATGAACTTTTTTTGAATGAGAAAGGGGAACTTACCGAAGGAGCACGCAGCAATATCATCTTAGAAATAGGCAATCAATGTTTCACCCCAAAACTCGAAAGCGGTTTATTAAACGGGATTTACAGGCAAAAACTATTGCGAGAAAAGAAATGCACTGAAAAAATATTGTATGTCTCCGATATAGAAAAAGCAAACAATATATATTGTATCAACTCCGTCAGAGGCATTACGAAAGTTACATTAATAACATGATACTAATAGACAATTACGACTCTTTTACGTATAATATCGTCGCGTATTTTAAAGAATTGGGGATAACACCTCATGTTTATAAAAACGATGAAATAACTATCGAGACATTGAAAAAAAAAGCATTTCAATCTATTGTTATATCTCCTGGACCGGGACATCCCATCGATGCCGGAATATGTTTGGATGTGATTCGTCATTTTCATAAAACCAAGAAAATATTAGGCATTTGTTTGGGACATCAATGCATTGCACATTACTTCGGAGCCCATATCCTACAAGACAACCGTCCGACCCATGGTAAAACCTCTCGTGTATTTTTCGAGGAAGTGCCTCTTTTTAAAAATATACCCCAAGGATTTGCTGCCACCCGTTACCATTCGCTTATTGTGGATATACATTCTTTGCCTGCTGAAATTGTATCTATTGCATGGACTAACGATGGCATTAACATGGCTATTCAGCACATCCATTTCCCCCTATTCGGCGTCCAATTTCATCCGGAAGCCATTTTAAGCGAATATGGAAAAGTGCTGTTTAAAAACTTTTTAGAGATATAAACAATCTTTACAAGCTTTCTATTAAATCCTCCGACATCTTGAGAAATGCTGCCACCATCACTTGATCTTCCTGATTGAAAATACTTTTCCCTTTTTCGGCGGCTTCGCCTACTTCTGCAACCAAGGGAATTTGGCACAATAGCTTGGTGTCGTATTCTTTTGCTAACAATGCACCTCCACCCTGTCCGAAGATAAAATATTTTTCATCGGGATGGGATTTGGGCGTAAACCATGACATATTTTCCACAACACCCAACAAAGGAATGGCAATTCCTTCTTTGGTAAACATATCCACAGCGCGACGTGCATCGTTTAATGAAATTTCCTGTGGGGTGGTTACGATAATAGCCCCTGTTAAATGCAACTTTTGTAAGATTGTCAACTGAATATCACCCGTTCCCGGAGGAAAATCGATAATCATATAGTCGGGAACATCCCATGTGGTATTTTCAAACAACTGAAGAATGGCATTGGCAGCCAAAGGACCCCGCCAGACAACACTTTGTCCTTTTCCCATAAAAAATCCCAACGACATAACCTGAACCCCGTATTTCAGAAGCGGCTTCATACTTTCTTTCTCTCCAATCATTTCAACTTCAGGAGTCAGACTTTCTAAGCCCATCATTTTCGGTACGGAAGGACCATACAAATCGGCATCCACTAATGCTACTTTCAATCCCTGACGTGCCAAAGCAATGGCTAAATTCACCGACACTGTTGATTTACCTACCCCACCTTTTCCCGATGCTACGGCAATAATATGTTTTGCCGGCAATTTAATCTTTTCTATATCTATCATTTATTATAAATATTTTATTTCATTGGTTACCACTACTCCTGCCTGACGGAAGAGAACTCCTACAGGACAGGTATTCAATGTAAGGGCTAAACACTTTTCTACCTTTTCTTTTGCAGCCTCTGTTTGAATACTCAACACAAAATGTACATGAGTAATTGTAGGAGCATTTTCTCTTTGTTCTACATCCAAATCTACTTCCATCTTATCGAAAGAAATACGCATTTTTGCTGCTACCAAAGCAAAAATAGTTCCTATACAGCCACTTAAACTCATTACACACATTTCTAAAGCAGTAGGTCCACTATTATTTCCTCCTTTGGCTTCGGGTAAATCTATAACCATGCTATGATTTCTACCGTTATCAACAACAGATTGATAGTTTTTTGTCCACAATGATTTTGATTTCATACTCTATAATTTAAATTTTATCTAAACCGTTTTTTAAATCTGCAATAATATCTT
>JAVEXG010000003.1:0-72255 GCA_034004115.1 Bacteroidales bacterium
CTGTTCCTGACTGCAAACCCGGGCGACAGAAAGGTTCGGTTTGTGATAAGCCGTAATGTTCCGTGGATAAATACAAGATACGATTTCTTCAGACTGAACCGGGCTACTAATGTGTATGACTCGATAGGGACCTCGAATCTTCTGGAATTCACCGATAACGGACTGGTAAACGGTACGGAGTATTGCTACAGGGTAAGGTCGACAGGCGGATACACTTCGGCCGGTCTGCCAAAGGATCTGTTAAACTTTTCACAGATAACATGTGTCACCGCTGTTGACAATGAACCGCCGTGCCAGCCGGCAATTACAGTGGCCAGCCAGTGCGACAGCCTGTACAACACCGTTCGCTGGACTCTGACTGATCAATTATGTCTTGAGGATGTGGCAGGATATAATATATGGTACAAGATGCTTGCCGAGGAGAACTTGTCACTCCTTACAGTGATCAACGACAAAAATATAAGCAGTTATAAGCACTATCCGGGTGAGGTTGTCTCGGGGTGCTACGCTGTGTCGGCCTTTGATGCCGGTGGGATTGAGAGCCTGAAGTCGGTTACGATTTGCGTCGATTCGTGTAATTTCTATGAGATTCCGAATGTGTTCACACCAAACGGGGACGACATTAATGACTTGCTTAAAGCCAAAACATCAGGACTGGTTGAAAAGGTTGATTTCAAGCTGTTCAACCGTTATGGTGTTCTTATCTTTCAGACGGAAGAACCAAAGCTGAACTGGGATGGCACCTACAAGGGAAAGATTGTTTCCCCGGGTGTTTACTTCTATCAGTGCGACGTTTTTGAAAGGAGGATCTCGGGCCTCGAGCAGTTCCATCTTTCAGGCTTCGTTCATGTTATTACCGAGCCCGGAGCTACGGTCACAACCCCTGAGTATTAATGAATAAGTCATGTTAAAGATGAAGAGGATATTGTTTTTCACTTTGCTGCTCCTTGCTTCAGCCGGACTTCAGGGACAGACAAAATCAGATTTTCTGATGAAAGGCAAGGCGCTTGTTGAAAGAGGAAAGCCTGAGGAGGCCATAAGCCTGTTGTCGGCAGCACTGGAGAGTTATCCGGAAAAGGATGTATATCTTAAAAGAGCTGAGGCTTTCGTGGCCAGGGGTGATTACTCTCAGGCAATAAATGATTACAATTCGGCAAACAGCGTTTCGCCGGGATCGGGGGAATACGGGCTTGCAAGGATATATTCCATGAAGGGTGATGCCGCGACTGCAGTTTACCACCTTGAACTTTGTCTTGCATCGGAATACAGGAGAAGCGAAAAGGAGATTATGCTCGATCCTGTCTTCAGTCTTGTGGAGAACCGGCCGGAGTGGCGTCAGTTATGGAAAAAGGAAATTTACAGTAACCTCGAGAAGGGTATTGCGGAAATTGAGTACAATCTGTCGACCGGAAATATTTCTGATGCAAAGGCTGTGTTTACCGGGCTTTCCGGGAGCTATCCGGGGAATGATGCCCTGGCCTGCGCAGGAGCACTGATAAACTTTAACGAAAAGAAGTATGCTGAGGCCCTCAAAACGCTTGGCGGCCTTTCTGCAAATGCACCAGGCAATGATAAATTTATTAAACTCCTTGCCTTAGCACAGGAAGCATCGGGAAATCCTGCAGAAGCTTCTTCTACTTATACACAGATCATTGCAGCAGGTACTGATGAGCCTGAGCTGCTTTTGCTCAGGGCTGAGAGTTACAGGAAGACGGGAGAAACGGCCAAGGCGCTCGGAGATGTGGAAAAATTCCTTGATCTATATCCGGGTGACAAAAAAGCTCTCAGCAGGGCAGGAAAACTTTCAGCCGCATCAGGCGATAATCTGAAGGCCCTGACATATTTCTCGGAGAATCTCAGGCTTCATCCAAACGACGCAGAATGCTATATCGACAGGGCTAACTCTTATTTTGTGTCGAAGTCGTGGGATTTTGCAGTGAAGGACTACAGTATGGCACTCGACCTCCAGCCCGGGAACCCTGATGCCTGGCTGAATATGGGTATAGTCCGGCTCAGCATGGGTAAAAAGGACGATGCCTGCTTTGATTTCAGGAAAGCTTTCGAACAGGGAAACAAAAAGGCTGCGGAATACCTGAGTAAAAACTGTATAAAATAATCGGTTCAGACAGTCTTGCAAGCTTTGCACTTCGTAGCTTTAGCGAAGAAGTGTCGTGGAAGTCGTGCCGGAAAAGTAACTCACCGCGTACCGCATACCGCGCACCCCTTCTTATCTTATATTCTTCAGTATCTTATCGAACAGGTCATGCGGCTTGAATGGCTTCAGGACATAGTCGTTGATACTCAGATCGGCAATCTTATCGTGGTTCTCGGACATTATCGCAGCTGTAAGGGCTACAACGGGAATATTGCTGATATCGGGATTACTTGATTCTCTTATCATGCGAGTGGCTTCAATTCCGTCCATCACGGGCATGTGGAGATCCATAAGAACCAGATCGAAATCGGCTTTTTCGAGCATTTCTACTGCAAGCTGACCGTTTTCGACATGTGTTACCTTTACTCCCCAGCCCGAAAGGAACTTGTTGGCAACAAAGAAGTTGATCTTATTATCCTCCGCCACAAGGATCCTTTTGCCTTCCAGCCCGAAGTAGGTCTCAGAGGCTTCACCTGCTTTAGGCCTGATCCCCTGTTCAGAGATTCCGAATGAAAGAACGAACCTGAAAGCAGAACCTTTTCCGGGTTCGCTATCCACCTCAATCCTTCCGCCCTGAAGCTCAACGAGTTTTTTGCAGATTGCCAGCCCCAGACCTGTGCCTCCGAAATGTCTTGTAGTATCCGGAGAAGCCTGGGTGAAGCTTTCAAATATCATGTCGTGCTTGTCTTTTGGTATTCCCATACCGGTATCCCTGACCACAAATTCAACATTGGCCTTGTTGCTTTTTCTTTCGATCTCCTTAAGAGTCACATGGATATAACCCGATTTTGTAAATTTGAGTGCATTTGAAAGAAGGTTGGAAAGGATCTGGTTGAGCCGGATGGGATCGCCGATGACTTCATTAGGAAGATTGTCGTCCCTGATTATTTCAAATTCAATATTCTTTGATCTGGACCGGAATGAATAAGTTCTGAGAATATCATTCATGAAATCAGTGAGGCTGAAAGGAGTCTGTTCAAAGACGATTTTCCCTGATTCCATTTTGTTGTAATCGAGTACATCGTTAACAAGGGTGAGGAGATGATTTCCCGAGAACCTGAGTGTCTTTATGAAATCCATCTGGTCCTCCCTGGGATTGCCCTGAAGAAGGAGGTTGGTAATGCCTATAACTTCGTTGAGGGGTGTCCTGATCTCATGACTCATTGTCGACATGAACTGCTGTTTCGACTGGGCGGCCTCCTCAGCCTTCCGGCTTGCCTGGATCATATTGTCGATCATAGTCCTGCGTTGTATTGCAATGGCTATCTGGTTGGCAATGAATTCAAGAACATTTACATCTTCAAGGGTGAACTTGTTCTCGTCATGATAGTCCTGAAGGGCCATTACTCCGATGATCTCCTTTTCGGCTTTCAGGGGCACCCCCATCCATATCTTGCAGGGAGTTCCCACCAGCGCTATATCACCCGAATTCTCGAGATCTTTCAGGTCATTTAATTTGAGCAGAACCGATTTTCTGAGTCCTATAACCCATTTTGTTATGGTTTTTCGTGCAGGTACATTTTCGAATTTGTCCTGTTCATCAGAGAAGAGCGGCATTGAAAGGGTATCGGTCCGGGCTTCATAGAGGGCGATGAAGAAATTGTTCGTATCCCATATCTTGCTGAGCTCCTTTACTATCGTAGGGTAAATATCCTTAATGTCTATCTGGTTCAGGGCGGCTGTTGAAATATTGTAAAGTATTTCCTGGATTGTCTGTACCTTACGTTCCTGGGTAATATTCCTGTAAATCCCGAGTGAGGCTGCTGTTTCGCTGTTTATCAACAGGTTTGTTGCTGTTAGTGAAACCTGTATCAGGTTGCCTGATTTATCGTGCCTCAGGGTGTTTTTTATCATCCTGCCGTTTTCGCGTACCAGCTCCTCCAGGGCATCTGACTCCGTTTTCAGGTGGTCGGGAGTTATCAGTTCATCGACGGATCTGCCAAGGGCTTCTTCAGATGTATAGCCAAACATGGAAGTGAATTCCTTGTTTATACTGGTTATCATTCCGTTACTGTCCATTATTACTATCGCCTCGGGAATGGAGTCGACCAGGTGTTCAAGGAAGGCCTTTTCCCTGTTTATCTGGTCCTCGTAGATTTTTTGTTTGCTTATATCAGATACAATTCCCCTGTAGCCTATCTTATGGTTGTTATGGAACAGGGCAAACGAATGAGTCAGTATAGGCACCGGTGATCCATCCTTTCTCGTGGCGTAGTATTCATTGCTTGAAACCTGGTCGGGGGAGTCCAGACTCCTGAGGTTTTCTATCATTTGCAGATAATTATCAGGGAAGACCTTTGAGATATGGATTCCTTGTGCCAAATCCTGTTTTGAATATCCGAAAAACTTTAGCGCCTGGATGTTGCCATAGATTACATTTCCTGAAAGGTCCACTTCATAAATCATTTCAGGAAGCATGTCTGCAAAGTTTTCGAAGATTATATTTTGCTTTGAGAGGTCGTCCTCGCTCTTTTGCCGGGTGGAAGGCTCCCATGTGACGAGTATGTTTCCTGAGGCAATGCTGAATCCTACGTAATGCCCAAGTGAGTCGTCGTCATTATCCGAAACTGAAAGTTTCGTTGCACATCCTGTTTTCTTGGTATCAATTATCAGCCTTACGAGCCTTTCCTTGTTTGCAAGAGTAGTCTCATCAAGGTATTTGTCCTTCGTTTCTGACCTGCGTACCGATTCTATAAATGCTGCCTTATCGTTCAGATCAAGGATCTTTATCCTTCTGTCTTCAGTTATTCTGAACAAGGCAAGATAGGAACTTACAGTTTCAAATATCTCCCTGATTGTACTGATAGGGGTATACACCCTGTTATCTGCATGGTTGTTCTGGAAATGAATTCCATTAACCGATCTGAGCCGTTCAACTTCTTCCGTAAGCTTTTTATTAGCCTGGAGAAGCTCTTCATATGTAATTTTGATGTCAGACATGAATTTTTTCTGATCTTTATCCTATAGAACGTTATTTTGAGTGGTAACTGTATGTATCATACATATTTCTGCCTGTTTTTTTCAATGTAGTACCTGCAGAACTCCCTTAAGCCGCACTCACCGCACAGCGGAGTTCTGGCCTTGCAGACATATCTCCCGTGAAGAATCAGCCAGTGGTGGGCTTTATGGATCATTGACTGCGGGATGTTTTTCGACAGCTGAAGTTCAGCACTTAACGGTGTTCTGGCGTTTTTAGTCAGGCCTATCCTTGCGGAGACTCTGAATACATGGGTATCGACGGCCATTACGGGTTTTTTGTAAACCACCGATGCCACCACATTTGCGGTTTTCCTTCCGACTCCAGGCAGTCTTTGCAGTTCGGACGGATCGGAAGGGACTACTCCTCCGAAATCACTCACAAGCATTTTAGCCATTGCAACCAGATGCTTTGCCTTGTTGTTTGGGTAGGAACATGATTTGATGAACTCAAACACGTCCGGCTGCTCCGCTTTTGCCATCGATTCCGCATCGGGATACCTCTCAAGAAGTGCGGGAGTGATCATGTTCACACGCTTGTCGGTGCATTGTGCTGACAGGATTACGGCAACGATCAGTTCGAAAGGATCTGAGTATGAGAGTTCAGTCTCTGCAATCGGCATGTTGATACTGAAATACTCAATTGTTTTGCGGTATCGTTCTCTGGCAGTCATATCTGGATGAAAAAGACGGATCTAAAGTTAGTTCTTTTTATCAATGAATTGAATCCTTCTGAAAGCGTGCCGCTCTTTATGATTTTGATATTTTAAGGTTTTATATGTGATTCCGTATGTTTTGTTAACTTTATCGGGCAAAGGAAAAGTCAATTGGAAAAAATAGTAATCAAGACACGTGATTCTGTTTCGGATATCCTTGTAGGTGAAGGCTGGGAGATGGTTCATGAACTGCTGCCCGAATCGGGTGTGGCAATTCTGACCGACAAAAATATTTACAGGATTTATGGAGACAAATTCCCCGATTTCCCGGTATTTCAGGTCGATGCGGGGGAGGCAAGCAAAAAGATCCGGGTGGTTGAATCGCTGGCCGGAGAGCTTCTGGAGGCCGGAATAGACCGGGACGGGTTAATTCTGGGTATCGGCGGGGGTGTTGTCTGCGATCTGGCAGGATTTCTGGCTTCCATATACATGCGCGGCATTAGATGCGCTTATGTTTCCACTTCTCTGCTTTCGCAGGTCGACGCCAGCACGGGAGGCAAAAACGGAGTGAACCTTGATGGGGCGAAAAATGTTCTTGGCTGCTTTAAACAGCCGGAGTTTGTGGTCTGTGATCCGGTGATGCTGGAGACCCTGCCGGAGGAGGAATATTATTCGGGACTTGCCGAACTTATTAAGACAGCACTTATCGGCGACCGCAAACTATTTGAACTTCTTGAGAACAACCAGGCAGGAATATCCCGGCGTGATCCGGGGCTTCTCTCAATGTGCATTTCGATGGCTGTCAACTTTAAGGCTGCCGTAGTCACTGAAGACGAAAAGGAGTTTGGACTTAGGCGTATTCTTAATTTCGGGCATACTTACGGACATGCAATAGAAATGTATAAATCGTACCGGCATGGATATGCTGTCGCCGCAGGAATGGAAATTGCCTCCGGGTTTTCCCTCTCGAGAGGAATGATTGTAAGGGAAGAGTATGAAAGGATAACAGGTCTCCTGAACACGTACGGATTACTGCTAAGTCATGACATTCCTGACGACCAGATAACTCAGCTGATAATGAAGGACAAGAAAAAGTCGGGGAATGACATAAGCTTTGTATTCCTGAGCGCAATAGGTAAAGCAGTGGCTGAAAAGATCACTGTAATAGAAGCAGCTGAGTTTTATATTCAGAGTAAAACCGTCAAATAAAGTACATTATATGAATTCTTTTGGTCAAGTGTTCAGAGTTTCGGTTTTTGGGGAGTCGCATGGTAGTGCCATCGGTGTTATAATAGACGGATGCCCTCCCGGGATTAGTGTCAGTCCGGATGATTTTATGCCGGATCTTTCGCGAAGGCGAAGCGGATCAAAGGGAACAACCCCGCGCAGCGAGACGGATAAACCTGAGATACTGAGCGGAGTATATAACGGCAATACAACAGGGGCACCTCTTACCCTTGTCACCAGAAACAGTGACAGGAGATCGGCCGATTACGATGAGTTCAGGAATATCCCGCGGCCGGGTCATGCTGACTTTGTGGCCGGGATAAAATATAAGGGTAAGGCCGACATGAGGGGAAGCGGCCATTTTTCGGGCAGGATAACGTGGGGACTTGTGGCTGCGGGCGTGATAGCAAAAAGAATCATTCAGCCGTCAGCTGTAAATGCCCGGCTTATATCCGCAGGAGGCATGAGCGATATTGATAAGGCAATTGAGAAAGCACTTTCGGATGGAGATTCAATCGGAGGCATAATCGAATGCAGGATTTCAGATCCGGTTACGGCTCTCGGGGAACCATTCTTCTACCCGGTTGAATCAGCTGTCAGTCATGCCGTCTTTGCAATTCCCGCAATCAAGGGTATTGAATTCGGTTCGGGTTTTGGGGCAGCTTCGATGAAGGGATCGGAACATAATGATGCTTTTATTGATGACAAAGGAAAAACCCTTACAAACAACGCCGGAGGGATTAACGGAGGAATCACCAACGGGAATGAGATAATTTTCAGGGTTGCGGTAAAACCTACATCATCGACGGGAGTGGAACAGAATACCTTCGATTTTGGCAGGAAGGAGATGACACATCTGAACGTAAAGGGGAGGCATGATACATGCATCGCCCTCAGAATGCCTGTAATAGTGGAAGCCGCTGCTGCCGTTGCGTTGGCCGACCTTCTGATGATCGACAGGGGGATTAACGGGTTGCGGACTATCTGATTATTTTCATTCGGACGGATCGTTCATCTCAATCCTCAGTACCGTTCTGGTTGAATCAGTAACCCTGAACCTGTCATCAAGCCTTTCACCCATTACCCAGACAATGTCACCGTCCGATTCAAGTATCATGGTTTCTTCCTTTCTTATCCTTGAAAACTTGTTATCGACAAAGTGATCACTGAGTTTCTTTCTGTTCTTCATGCCCAGGGGTACGAAGTAATCGCCCTCTTTCCATCTTCTTACAATAAGTGGCAGCCTGATCTTTTCCCGGTCGATTGATGCAATCCGCGGGTCGCGGGGTATTGTGTAGCCGGAATCCACCTGATAAAGGGATGCAAACCTGACCGACGGGATACTCAGCAGATCCTCCACTGATTCTATAATGAGATCTGCCTGATGTTCGTATCTGACCGAACTTACAATGAGTTCATTCCTGTTCTTCAGAATCCGGTGCGTTAATGTGAATATCTGTTTTCCAGTGTCTGCGTTCACCAGTTTTTGAAGATCTCCGGCAAGAGGCTCCGTTATGCCCCATGGGAAGAAGAGTTCGAACATCATTGCTTTGTTTGCACTGAATTCAGCAAGTTTTTCAGTATCAAAAACTATTGACCGGCCTCTTTTTACTGAAATCCGCGATCTGAGACCTTCGATGTGTTCCGAAAGTATTCTGTCGAGCCCGCCCAGTCTCAGCGCTGTATCATTGAGAGTCTCTTCTATCGATGGATTAATTTCTTTCATGACCGGGATCACAAGATGCCTTATCTTGTTGCGCGTATATTTAGTTTCGGCATTCGATCGGTCTTCCCTGAAAGGTACGCTGAATTCGCTGCACCAGGCTTCAATCCTTGCCCTTGTAGCGAAAAGGAGAGGCCTGATGATTCCATTGGCTGAAGGTTTCATTCCGGCAAGTCCCGTAAGCCCTGTTCCCCTTGTGAGGTTGATAAGCAATGTTTCAATGTTGTCGTTCAGATTGTGGGCCACGGCAATATGGCTGCAGCCTTGCTGAATTCTCAGTTGCTCAAACCACTCATACCTGAGATCCCTTGCAGCCATCTGTATCGATATGCCTTTTCCACCGGCAAATTTCCTTGTATCAAATGATACTGAATGGAAGGGGATGTTGTCCTTTCCGGCATAGACCCTTACAAGTTCCTCGTCCATGTCCGATTCTGCTCCCCTCAGCCTGAAATTGCAGTGGGCGATAACTGCATCGGCTCTCATCCTCGAGAAGAGGTGAAGCATTACCATTGAATCGATCCCTCCGCTCACAGCCAGAAGTATCCTGTCATCCTTTGTGAACAGGGCATTCCTGGCAGCATAATCCTTGAATTCTTCGAATAGAGTCATAGTTATCTGAATCGTACTATGGATGGTTGACCGGGTTCAAAATTGTAAGGTTTCAGCATTTGTTCTCCCGATACCATTAACGGGGTTGTAACTGAGTACGGCGGAACATTAGGGAAAAAACCCAGCCTGATCTGGAAAGTGTTCAGGATGAGATTGTCGTTCCTTACCCTGAGGCCAAGCCCGAAGGCTGACACAAATTCGCCCCTTGCCACGAACTGGTTAGTTCCGAAGAGAATTCCGGCATCGGCAAATCCGAATAATGCAAACCTGAAACCGTAAAAATCAACCGGACTGAAAAGCACTGTTTCGAAGTTAAAGGCAAGTCTCTGGGTATTGCCTATTGAATCGTTCCTGAAGCCTGAAAAACCATCATCCCGGATAAAGGTAAGTGATTCGTCGTAATACCTGTCAAAACCTCTTGTGTATTCAGCATTTATGAAGTTCCTTATCCGGTATCTGCCTGTATAGAGAAGGTTCGAAATGAAACTGGTCCTGAACGAGAGGATGCCCTGTTCCGTTTTATTGTGGTTTATGAAGGTTCCGAAAGCGGCTGACGAATAGATATAGCCCATTTCGTTTACAGATTCGCCCAGTGAAACGGATGCCCCGGTGTAGTACCTGTTCTTGAATTTGTTGAATTCGCGTCCGGCAGTAATATTAAATAAAAGTCCGTGGGGTATGTCTTCAGTGCGGCCATAGCCATAGATAAGGCTTGCCTTGTAGAATCGCTGGACGGAGTAGGAGACAGAACCGAGGAAGAGGCGGTATTGCTGCAGATGGTGATAGGAATCGGGATTGATGTATGGATGCTGAAATACATTATTATTGGTGTACCGTACTCCGACGATGAGCCGGGTGACCGACTTGTTATCAATGAGGAAAGATCTTAAGAGCCAGTAATCCTGCAGATTGTATTTAACAGGGTGTGGTTCGGGAAGGGAATCGAGATCATCCGAGGTGATGGTTCTTCTGAGAGTAATGTTCCCTGCGTATTTTGTTGTTGAGCTTATCAGCCTCCGGCCGATGTCGATTCCGTAGGTTTTTCTGCCCAGCCCGTCGTGAAAAAACAATCCCAGATCGGTAAAGGTTCTTCCCAGGTTGTTCACTTTATAGTTTACTCCGAATCCCGGAGAATTTATGGAGTCAACATCCCAGGGAACATCAATTCCGAATTCATGACCCATTCCAAAGACATTCCTTTCGAACACGGATACCTTTCCTTTTCCGACTCCTGCCAGGCTGGCCGATACCCCGAGAGAGTATATATCTTTTGTGACAACTATCACATCCGCAAGAGAATCTGAAACCGGAACCACCAGAATCCTCGCGTCGTCTATAAAGGGGAGTTGCCTCAGGTATCTCTCGTTGTCACTCATGGTGAGAGGGGAGATTGTGTCGCCTGAATGAAAAAGGAGGTTCTTTTTAATTATCAGCTCATTGGTGTTGAAATGAGTCTTGTTAAGAAGTTTTTCTGTTCTGTTTGGTTCAAAGAAATCAGGGGTGTTTATGTTTGATCCGAAGACATTCAGTCTTTTTATTTCTATGTTTCTGATTATCAGTCCTGAAGATTTAATGAATTTCTCCTCGCTTGAGCCTGATATCTCTTTTGTCGTTTCGGGATCGCGGTCAATTATAATGAAATCGTAAAGCTTCCTGGTGACCAGTGTTTTGGAAGCCTTGTTCTTAAGCGAATCGAGTAAGATCATTGTGCGTTGCTCTCCGTTTACGGCAGGTGCAATAAGTCTGGAAGCCCCCGCGTTGTCTGTCCCCGGCAGCAAAAGCCTTATCTTCCTGATATCAGGCATAGGAAGACGTTCTGCTTTACTGATCGCAGAATCTGCAATGAATTTTCCCTGCGGGTAGGAGGGTAAGAAAATAAGTAGAAATACCTGGAAGCAGAAGAATCTCCGGATCAGCTGGAAACTTTTAATATCTTCATTTTCAGGTTTCATTCTGATTTTTGAGTAGAACATCATCAGAGTTGAACTGGAATCCGAGACGTTTACCCGTTATTATCCTGGAATGCTGTATTTTTTCTTCCGCCTGTCCGACTGTGGCAATTTTTACTGTATCGTACGGAGGCACGAGGAGATCAAATTCCAGGGAGTACTGGATGGCGGTAGAAATTATTACCTGCAGGGAAGACCGGGTAATTGGCTCATTGCCGTAATTCGAGAAGAGCATGCCCATCTGTCGTTTTCCTTCAACCAGGTACTGGTTTTCATGGTTAATGAAGATCCTTGCGATCAGGTATCCTAGATCGTCAAGTCTTGAGTATTTGAACGAATCGTACAGAAAGTTGTAGATATTGATCATTCCCGAATACGCATTGTTCTTGTTTTTCTGGATATAAGGTGTTTTCCATGCCGGATGTTCCCTGTCGAACTGAAAGATGTTTGAATGCATGCTGAACAGGAGAACATCGCCGGCTACCTTCAGTTGTGCATCGAAGCTGCTCCTGTCGGTATACTCCATTTTAATCCTTGAATCCACGTTCCCGAGGCTATTGTTGACATCTTTGGAAAGGTTTTTCAGTAAATCCTTTACTACGTTGAACCATTCAAAGGTGTTGTCGAACACTTTCTGTTTCAGCAGCGATTTTTCCTTTAGTGTGTTGATAATCTGAACTTTTTTATCTTCAGGTTCTGGCATGACCATAGATTTTATTTATAACGGAGCTCTAAAATAGCAAATATATCGCGAATTGCAGCTTTACTTTAGTATGATCTTGCAAAAAGGACGCGTCTTTTTGATGGCTTTCCTGAGTAGATGCAACTGCCTTCTTCTTCAGGTGAGTCGAAAGGTATGCACCTGATTGTGGCTTTTGTCTCTTCCTTGATTTTTTCCTCTGTTTCTGATGTGCCGTCCCAGTGGGCAAGAATGAAGCCTCCCTGTTTCTCGATGATTTCGAGAAATTCTTTCCAGGTGTCTATTCTATATGTATTGTCAGCACGGAATTTCAATGCCTTTTTGAATAGATTGTCCTGGATATCTTCAAGCAGATCCTTTAACCTCTCCGGCAGACCTTCTGATGAAATTGTTTCTTTTTCAAGAGTGTCGCGCCTTGCAATCTCCACAGTATTGTTTTCTATATCCCGCGGTCCGATGGCTATCCTTACCGGAACACCCTTCAGCTCATAATCTGCAAACTTGAAACCCGGTTTAAGGTTATCGCGGTCGTCGTACTTCACTGAAATGCCCGCTTTCTGCAGTTCTGCCATTATTTTCCGGGCCTTTTCACTTATAATCTGAAGCTGTTCGTCAGTTTTGAAGATAGGGACAATTACTGTCTGGGTAGGAGCCAGCCTGGGCGGCAGGATAAGTCCTTTGTTATCGGAGTGGGCCATTATCAGGGCTCCGACCATCCTTGTCGAGACTCCCCACGAAGTGGCCCATACGTAATCGAGCTTTCCGGTCTTGTCGGTGAACTGAACATCGAAGGCTTTCGCAAAGTTCTGACCAAGGAAATGGCTCGTTCCTGCCTGAAGGGCTTTCCCGTCCTGCATCAGAGCTTCAATTGTATAGGTGTCGATTGCCCCTGCAAAACGTTCATTTTCGGTTTTGTATCCCCTGATGACAGGAAGTGCCATATAATTTTCAGCAAAGTCGGCGTATACATTTATCATCCTCTCAGTTTCCTCAACAGCTTCCTGACTTGTCGCATGGGCTGTATGCCCCTCCTGCCAGAGAAACTCAGTCGTCCTTAAGAACAGACGGGTGCGCATCTCCCATCTTACAACGTTCGCCCACTGGTTGATCAGAATAGGGAGGTCGCGGTATGACTGGATCCAGTTTTTGTATGAATGCCAGATAATCGTTTCAGAGGTGGGACGGATTATAAGCTCTTCCTCCAGTTTAGCGGCAGGATCAACAACAACTCCCTTTCCATTCTCATCGTTTTTTAACCTGTAGTGGGTTACAACTGCACACTCCTTGGCAAAGCCTTCCACATGTGCTGCTTCCCTGCTGAAAAAAGATTTCGGTATAAAAAGAGGAAAATATGCATTGACATGGCCGGTTGCCTTGAACATTTTGTCAAGTCCCGCCTGTATGTTTTCCCATATTGCATATCCATAGGGCTTGATAACCATGCAGCCCCTCACCGCCGAATTTTCGGCAAGATCGGCCTTTATTACAAGGTCGTTGTACCATTGAGCATAATTATCTTCCCTGTCTGTCAAAAACTTAGCCATTGTACTGTATTGTATTTTAAATTGTCTGGATCATTTATAAGCTGGTCGTAAAAGTAGTTAAATAATGGAAATTTAAAAAAGCGGGTACATGCATGGGCAGGAAATAGCAGAGTTGCTTAGCCCTGCAGACTAAAAGAGAATTATAAGCGTTTTGAAAATGATTGTTACTTTGGCAAAAAGAATTAAATTTGCTGAAACCTGAAGCCTGAGTAAAAATCTGGAAAACCTTATACTTTGGTATGGATTTTGATATTTGTTTGTAAGTAAAGTAAACAAGAGGAAACAACAACCAAAATGAAAGCAACAAATTACATATTCGGCCTTGCCCTTCTGACTCTCGCCTCCTGCTCTTCGGGGCTGTATGTGGGAACAGAATACGATGACCTGTATTACGTGAGTTCCGATCAGCCTGTAACACAGGCAAGAACCAGCGAACGCAATCAGATTTCCGAAGGCAATCTGAGATCAGGATCATACTACGACAACATCTATGCGGCCGACACCCTTGTATCGGAGGAATATTCCGATGCAGTCGACTATGCCGATGCGGGCAGTTATGACAACAGATACGATTATTATGACGGCTCCTACTCCGGAAGGCTGAACAGGTTCTACGGGAACTACTTCAACCCTTACTGGAGGGATCCTTTCTATTCCAGCTTCTACCCTTCGTTCGGGTTCAACAGCTTCTACTCCGGATTCCCGTACTCATACTACGATCCGTTCTACTACGATTACTACAGCCCTTATTCCTACGGAGGCTTTTACAGCCCCTACTCATACGGCGGATACTACGGAATGGGGATGGGAATGGGAATGGGAATGGGATATTACAGCCCATACTATAGCTCCTTTTATTCACCCTGGTACTACGGCAGGTATTACAGCCCCTACAGCTACAACGACTATGATGTGAATTACGGCAGAAGAGAAAGACCAAGCAATATGTCGACCCGCTGGTCAGGCGGCAGCGCCACAGGGGCATCGGGAACTTCCGGAACAGCCTCTTCCAGGAGAAGCACCGACCCGGCTTCCGGCACCGGAGTCCCGGCCACCGGAACTGTTGGAACATCAACTTCGAGGAGGACTACTTCCCCGGTCAGTGGTACTCAGCAGCCTGTAGCAGGTGAAAGAAGAACCACAACCCAGGGATCAGGCAACACCGGAACTCAGTCAACCCAGACCAGAAGACCTGTTGCAACACGACCTGAATACAATTCAGTAAACAGGTCATATACTCCTACTTATACAAATCCAAGGGTTAGCACCAGGCCTTCGTACAACAACACCAGGGTAAATAGCGGGACCACCACCAGGCCTTCCAGCTCTTCAACCCAGGGAAGAAGCAGTTCATCATACTCCACACCTTCCAGGTCAAGCTCTTCATACAGCAACCCCGGTACCTACTCTGTTCCGTCAAGAAGAAGCTCAGGCAACTCATACTCATCAGGATCATCCTACAGCGGAGGCAGTTCTTCTTACAGCGGAGGCAGCTCGGTGTCGAGGAGCAGTGGCTCATACTCAGGGGGTTCTTCTTACTCGGGTTCCTCTTCTTCGGGAAGCTCATCTTCATCATCATCATCCGGCCGCTCTTCATCAGGAGGAAGAAGGTAATTAAATTAAATTTAATAAAATATTGATTATCAATACATTCTGTAATGGAATGCGGGTATTCTCTTAAATAAAAAGAAAGATAATGAAAAGGTCAGCCTTAATAATTGCAGCAGCATTGCTTACACTCACCGGGCTGAGAGCCCAGAATGTAGATGATGCCCTAAGATACTCCCAGATCTTCTACACCGGTACAGCCAGGTTTATGTCGATGGGAGGTGCCTTCACAGCCCTCGGAGGCGATATGTCAACCTTCAGCCAGAACCCTGCCGGAATAGGGGTGTTCAGATCTTCAGAAATATCACTGACACCGCAGCTTCTGCATGCAAAAACATCGGCTAATTTCAACGGGATCTCCGATGATTACCTGTACAATTTTAACCTTGGTCAGGCAGGCGTTGTCGGAAACCTGATAAAGGGAAGCGGAACTACCGGATTGATCTCACTCAATGTCGGATACTCATTCAACAAGACGAACAACCTGAACAATACGGCACGTATTCAGGGAAACAGTTCAAACAGCTCAATGGCCGACTACTGGGCTGATGAGGCTTATGGTATTTACTATGGCGATATCGGAGGCGCAGCCGGAATTGCATACGATGCTTGGATCATAGATACAATAACAGGTTCTGGTGCCAGTTACTACGGTACTGTTTTTTCGAATTACGGCGACAACCCTACATCGGAGTACGGTCAGAACATCAGGCGACTTATCACCAACCAGGGATATACGGGTGAGCATGCAATCTCAATCGGTGGAAACTATTCAAACAAAGTGTATTTCGGAGCCACCCTGGGCATCAGCACCATGAGGTATTCCGGGCACTATGAACATCTTGAGAAGGCCGACTATTTCCTCGATTCACAGTTCAGCGATTTCTCATATGTTGAGCATTTTGAAAATACGGGAACCGGGGTTAACCTCAAGATTGGAGCTATCATCAGGCCGGTAGAGGAACTCAGAATCGGAGTCGCCTTCCATTCACCCACATTATATAAGATTGAAGAGAGGTTCTATGATAACATCTCTTCCAATTTCACCGATGGCGGACATTATGAATTCTATAACGACGAGCTGGTTTATGAATATGCACTGACAACTCCTTTCAGGGCTCTTGCCGGTGTTGCTTACCAGATTGAAAAAACAGGTCTTCTGAGCGTTGATTATGAATTTGTTGATTACAGCATGGTTAAGTTCTCGGAAACAGGCGATGACTATGATTACAGTGAGAAGAATCTTGATATAAAGAATACTCTGCAACCTGCACATAACATCCGCGTTGGCGGCGAACTGAGGTTTAACAAACTGTACTTCAGGGGAGGATACGGCTATTACGGAAAGGTATTCAGGGAGGATGAGGTTAATAAGGATTTATTCAACAGGTCAATTTCGGCTGGTCTCGGCTTCAGGGAGCAGAACCTGAGTATCGACTTCGGCTTTACAAACATGAGGAACGAACAGAAATACATCCTGTACGACTCCTACTATGAGACAGCAATGGCCAACCTGACTAACACCAGAAATATGTTTTCGATTACACTTGGTTATAAATTTGGCTTCTAGCCTGCTTTACTGCTTAATAAATAAAAGGTGTCCTGCCAGACACCTTTTTTCTTGTTATATAAACAAGGCTGCATCCGGACCAAGGTTAAAGATCAGATCGATGATGCTTAAACCTGGTACAAAACCGGCATCTCCGAAAACCTGGATGTAAGGCTTTGAACTGAATGCCTGTTCTTTTTTTGGTAAAATACTGTACCTGTAATCCCCTGGCTGAATGCTGGCCGGTTCAAATGAAGAAGTGTAGCTTATACACTTATTTATATTCAGAAGGGCGAGGCACTCCTGAAGCAGTTCGTGGTTAAGGTCGATAAGAAAACGATGTTTTTTTCGCAGTATGCTGAAAATGTTATCTGAATAATAGAGAAAATAAGGCGACCTTCCGTATGCTGATGTGAAGGCTCTTATATGGACCTGCTGCCATCGTTTTGAATAATCAATCTGAATATCTTTTACCGGTGCTTTTAACCTGTCGCCTTTCGTGACCGGCACGGAGAGACTAAGTACTCCATTGGATGCAAGTATCAGGCATCTGTTCCTGTAGGTTTGCTTGAGGTAGTTTTCCTCCCGTTCGATAAAGGCTTTTTCTGCATCCCGGATAAGCCTGAAATAGCAGGCTGGAGGAAAATATGCCGTGGAAAGAAGCAGTTTGTCGGCCATCAGGGCAGATCACTTCATCTGGTTAATCATGCTTGCAGAGAAACCGGCGCCGAAACCATTGTCGATGTTAACGACAGTTACCCCTGATGAGCAGCTTGTAAGCATTGCCAGCAGGGCAGATATGCCCCCGAAACTTGCTCCGTATCCAACGCTTGTGGGGACAGCGATAACGGGAGAGCTGACAAGTCCTCCCACAACACTTGCGAGTGCTCCCTCCATACCGGCTATTACAATTACCACACGGCATTTCCTTATTTCGGGGAGTTTATCCACAAGGCGGTGTATCCCGGCAACACCTGCATCATAGATCCGGAGGACATTGTTCCCGAGAAGTTCGGCGGTGACGGCAGCTTCTTCCGCAACCGGTATGTCGGAGGTGCCTGCAGTGATAACCGCAATAGCAGTTTCGGGCCGTTTCATTTCGCGGACAGGGATGCTTATTATTCGTGCCTCCGGATACCATACTGCTTCAGGGAAAATATCCTTCACTGCTTCATACATTTCCCGGCCGGCCCTGGTTCCGATGACATTGTTCTTCTTTCCCGCCATCAGCCTGAAGATGCCAATTACCTGGTCGGTGGTCTTGCCTGCGCAGTATACGATTTCAGGATACCCCGTCCTGATCTCCCTGTGATTATCAATTTTTGCGTACCCTAGATCGGTAAACGGAAAGTCGTGCAGAATGTCGAGCGCTTCCTCTACACTTTTACTTCCGTCTTTTATCTCCCTGAGGAGTGCTTCAATGTCGTTCCTGTTCATGGTCTGGTGTTTTCAGGATCATAGGAGCCTGATCTGTATCCTTCGAGATCCAAAGATACATATCTGAATCCGATTTTCTTAAGGCCTGAGATAATAAGTTCTCTGTCAGGACTCTGAGTCATCCTGTTAAAATTGGCGGGGTGGCATTCTATTCTGGCCAGGTCGCCATGTATCCTTACCCTTGTTCCCGGATATCCGCTTGTTCGAAAGAAATCCTCCGCCTGTTCAACCATGAGGATTATTCCGGAACTAACCGGTGTGTTGTATGGGATCCTTGTAAGCAGGCAGGCCATGGATGGTTTCGAGGCGATTGTAAGTCCTTCCATGCCCAGTAAATCCCTGATATCCTGTTTTGTGAGACCAGCTTCCATCAGGGGACTTCTGATACCCAGTTCCTTCAGCGCCCTGATTCCCGGCCGGTGAGACCTGGCATCATCAGCGTTGGAACCATCAACGACGTTACTGAAACCATTATCAGCAGCAAAGCCAATCAGTTGTCCGAACAGTATCTTTTTGCAGATATAGCACCTGTCGGGCGGATTATTCCGGATTGGTTCAGGGAAGGAAAGATCTATTATCCGGTGGCTGATTTTATGAACCCTCGCAAATTCAGAAGCTTCTTCAATTTCCGAATCAGGCATATATGGGGTTCGGAGGGTGACTCCCATTATTTTTTCTTTCAGGAGTGAATTAGCCCGGAGAAGAAGATATGAACTATCCACACCTCCTGAAAAACCTACGACAAAGGAATTCAGATCATTAAGCAACAAGTCAAGTTTATCCCTTTTATTTTCGGGCATGATTGCTATTTGTTGTTTACAATTACCGAGATTATATTGTTATATACCTCCTTGACGGGGATGTTTCTTTCCGATGCAATCTTTCTGCAATCTTCGTATTCGGGTTTGACTGAAACCTGTTTCCCGTTGTAGAACGACCTTTTCACAGTTACCTCGCCGTAGATTGTGTTAACCTTAAAAATTTCCCTTGCAAGGGTGTCTTTGTTAAATTCGAATGATCTCATTCCAAGCGTGGTAGACTCTGTGAAGATTATCTCTTTCAGCCTGTTTTCCGAACCTTTTTCGCATATCACGTTAAGAATAACACCGGGTCTTCCCTTTTTCATAATGATCTGAGTGAAAAATACATCAGCAGCTCCGGCACTGAAAAGATTATCGGAGATATGATCGTAAAACTCCGGATTCATATCGTCAATATTTGCTTCCATCAGGACGGCCCGGTGTCCCTGCGCATGATCTTCGTTTGTTTCTCCCAGAAATACCCTGAGGAGGTTGGGGACCACCGGATGTTCCTTATGTCCTATTCCGTAACCTGTTTTTGTTATATTGAGAACGGGTCCGGTCCCGAATTTTGTTCCAAGGGCAGTTACAATTGCAGCTCCTGTCGGCGTTGTAGCCTCAAAATCAACGCCTCCGACCCTGACGGGAATACCTTTAATTATTTCGGAAGTAGCAGGAGCAGGCACCGGCAGCCTGCCATGATCACAATTTACGAATCCGCTCCCGAGTTCAACCTCCGAAACATATATGGCTTCAACCCCGAGTGCAGCGAAGCAAATTGCCGCACCGGCAACGTCAATTATTGAATCGACCGCCCCAACTTCGTGGAAATGAACCTTTTCGACAGGTATTCCGTGAACGGCAGCTTCAGCTTCTGCAATCTTCATGAATATCTTCATACTCAATTCTTTAACCTTAGCAGACAAAGCGGATTCGTTGATTATTTTCTCAATATCCGATAAGTGCCTGTGGACATGCTCATGCCTGGTCTGCTTTACGGTAATTTTAGTCCCTGTGATCCCGTGGCGCTGACTCTTTTCTGAGACAAGTTCCCATCCTTCAAGGTGGAGCTTCTCAAGTTCTGATCTCAGATATCCGATATCAATTCCAAGGTCGACCATGGCACCGAGGTTCATGTCGCCGCTTATGCCCGAAAAACAATCATAGTACAGTACTTTCATATACAGCTGTTAATAGAGTGTAACAAACAAGACCCGGTAATGTTGAGATCTCATAAACCGGATAATAATCAGTAATCCTGCGTAAATATACAATTTAGAATCATTGGAGAATTGATAAAAATAATTCGTATTTTTGATGACTTTTCGGTTACAAATTAAAACCTGAATGATTCATTATGAGGAGAAGGGAGTTTTTTAGAAAATCTGTCGGGGCCGGTATTGCTGCCGGTGCTGCCTTTAGCATTGGAGGATATAATAAACTATGGGCAGCAGGGACTTCTCCGGCAAAGTATGATCTGGTTGCATTAATGGGTGGCGAGCCTGCTGCAATGTTCGACCTGGGTATCCAGGAACTTGGCGGAATGGGTACATTCATCCGGAAAGGCCAGAAGGTTCTTGTAAAACCTAATATCGGCTGGGACGTCGTTCCGGAACTTGCAGCCAACACAAATCCCGGTCTTGTCAAAAGAATTATTGAACATTGTTTCAGGGCAGGCGCAAAGGAGGTTTATGTTTTTGATCATACCTGCGATAACTGGGTAAATACCTACAGGAATTCGGGAATCGAAAGAGCTGCAAAGGATGCAGGAGCGAAGGTTGTTCCTGGCAACACTGAAAACTATTACCAGGATATCGAGATACCCACAGCTGTAAAGCTCAAGAAAGCCAAGGTTCACGAACTTATTATGGAGACGGATGTTTTCATAAATGTTCCCATACTGAAAGACCATAACTCAACCAGAATGACCGGCTGTCTTAAAAACATGATGGGTGTGGTATGGGACAGAGGGTACTGGCATTCGAATGATCTTCACCAGTGTATAGCCGATTTTGCTTTGTTTGAAAAGAAACCCGTCCTCAATATACTGGATTGCTACAATGTAATGGTAAAGCATGGACCGCAGGGTGTTTCAAAAGAGGATGTTGTCCAGATGAAATCACAGATCATCACTTCCGACTGGGTCGCAGGTGATGCCGCAGCTGCAAAGATGCTCAGTATTGATCCCCAGAGGATTGATTATATTCCCATTGCTCATAAGATGGGCCTTGGCAACATGAACCTTGAATCGCTCAATATCAAGCGTATAAAAATGTAATTTGTAATGACATCTTCCTTGCTCAGGAAATTAAGGATTTTGTTTTCTTCAATTGTCCTGATTTGTTTCCTTTTCGTTTTTGCTGACTTCAGGTCAGCAGTACCGGAGAAATACATTAATTATCTTCTGTATCTTCAGTTTGTTCCTTCGGTACTTAAGTATATCAACCTGATGACAATGGCAGCGGGAGGTTTCATCATTGTGCTCCTGCTTACACTTCTTACCGGCAGGACTTACTGTTCATTTCTTTGTCCGCTGGGGATAGGGCAGGATCTCTTCAGCCGGATCGGAGGCAGGATCAAAAGGAAATTCAGGAGATTCGGATATAAAAAGCCGCATACAATAATAAGGTACTCCCTGCTCGCCCTGACTCTTGGTACCGCAATTTTCTTCGGCCTTTACCTGGTCACTCTTCTTGATCCCTACAGCATATTCGGCCGGTTTATGACTTATCTGGGCGAGCCTGTGATTTTGCTTATAAATAACTTCCTTACATGGGTGCTGGGAAAATTCGATGTTTACACTCTCCATCATGTTGATATCAGGGGATTCAACCCGATGACATATGCTGTTCCTGTCGCATTCTTTCTGCTTGTCGGTACAATGTCCTTTATAAAGGGAAGGCTTTACTGCAACATGATCTGCCCGGTAGGTACTCTTCTTGGGCTGATTTCGAAGGTCTCGATATTCAGGATCAAATTCAGTGAAAGTAAATGCACCCGTTGCGGAAGGTGTTCTATGAGATGCAAATCATCATGCATCGATTTCCTTAACTACAACATAGATGTCAGCCGCTGTGTAAATTGCTTCAACTGCATTGATGTTTGTCCTGAGAAAGCGCTATCCTATAGTTTTATAGCTTCTAAGGAAAAGCCCGCCAGCACTGACGAGGGCAGACGGAAATTTGTTGCCGGATCTCTTCTGATGCTTTTGGGGATTAACTCCAGTGCCAGAAGCCAGGATCAGAATGGGGTTCCCGTTCCGCACAAAGAGTCGACTGTAAAAGAGCCAAGGAATTATCCGGTATGCCCTCCCGGGGCCGGATCGATGGAGGAATTCGCAGAATTCTGCACTGCATGTTCCCTCTGCATCAATGCATGTCCGAACAATGTCCTTCAGCCTGCCGTAATGCAATATGGAATTGCCGGATTCATGCAGCCGGTTATGGATTATCACAGGAGCTTCTGTACTTTTAACTGCACTGTCTGTACTGAAATATGTCCCACAAATGCTCTTAAACCTCTTCTCCTTGAAGCTAAAAAGCTTACTCAGATAGGGAAGGTTTTCTTTATTAAGGATAACTGTATAGTCAAGACTGAGAAGACTGCCTGTGGAGCCTGCTCGGAAGCCTGTCCCACAAAGGCAGTATACATGGTGCCTTACGAAGGAAATCTGGTGATACCGGAGACCAATCAGGATATCTGCATCGGATGCGGACATTGCGAGTATGCATGTCCGGTTACACCTTACAAAGCCATATTCGTCGACGGAAATCCTGTTCACATGGCTGCCGCCAAACCCGAAATCAAGGAGGCCGAAATCACAACCCCGGAGGAGTTTCCTTTCTGAGACAGGGTACTTATTAAATTCTTGTCAAATATGATTTTTGTTTGCCTGAGCTATTTTTAAGCTGTTAATTTTGCTTAAATTATAGTCATCAAAAACATGCTCTTTTATGAAACCTACACATATAGAACATATTGGTATTGCAGTCGCCAATCTGGCCGAATCGGTGGCTTTTTATGAAAAGGTTCTCGGCCTGAAATGCTATAATATTGAGGAGGTTCCCGATCAGAAAGTCAGGACTGCTTTCTTTATGGTCGGACAGACAAAGATTGAACTGCTTGAGTCGACTGACCCTCAGGGTACTATTGCCCGCTTTATTGAGAAAAGGGGCGAGGGGATCCATCACATTGCGTTTGCCGTTGAAAACATTGAGGAAAAGCTAAAGCATGCTGAAAAGGAGGGGGTAAGACTGATCGACACCAGGCCAAGGAAAGGCGCTGAAGGCCTCGACATTGCATTCCTTCACCCCGGATCGGCACATGGAGTTCTTATTGAGCTTTGCGAACATCCCGGTCACGAACAGCCGGAACAGTAATTCAGGATATACTACTTCATAACCAGTACACAAAACACACATTATATATGGATAGCCAGGATAAGGTTAAGCAGCTTATCGAACTGAGAGAAAAAGCACGTCTCGGCGGAGGGTTGCAAAAAATTGAGGATCAGCATTCCAAGGGAAGACTGACAGCCAGGGAACGGATAAACATTCTTCTCGATGAAGGAAGCTTTGAAGAGTTTGACATGTTTGTCACTCATCGTACCGAGGATTTCGGGATGGGGAAGAAGAAATTCCTGACCGACGGAGTGATAACAGGTCACGGGACCATCGACGGGAGGGTGGTGTATGTGTTTGCCCAGGACTTTACAATCTTCGGCGGATCATTGTCTGAAGCCTTCTCGCAGAAAATATGCAAGGTTATGGATCAGGCTATGAAGGTCGGAGCGCCGGTTATCGGGATCAACGACAGCGGCGGAGCCCGTATTCAGGAAGGTGTAAAAAGTCTTGCCGGCTATGCTGAGATTTTTGAAAGAAATATTCTTGCTTCGGGGGTCATCCCCCAGATATCAGCGGTATTCGGCCCATGTGCGGGAGGTGCGGTTTATTCCCCGGCCCTCACCGATTTTATTATCATGAGCGAGAAAAATAGTTATATGTTCGTAACCGGTCCCAAAGTAACGAAGACGGTTACAGGTGAGGAAATATCGACAGAAAACCTTGGCGGCTCAGGCGTTCACGGAACAAAATCGGGTGTAGCTCATTTTGTCGTGGACGAAGAGGAACAGGGTCTTATGCTTATCCGTAAACTGCTGAGCTATCTCCCGCAAAATAATATGGAGGAACCTCCTCTTACCGAATGCGACGATCCGATCGACCGCAAGGAAGATGATCTTAACAGCCTGATACCGGAAAACGCAAATCAGCCCTATGATGTTAAGGATGTTATTTTCAAAATCGTTGATTACAGCGAGTTTCTTGAGATTCACGCGGGATATGCAAGAAACATAGTTGTCGGTTTTGCCAAGATGGCAGGAATGCCGGTTGGTATTGTAGCCAATCAGCCAGGCTTCCTGGCAGGCGTCCTTGATATTGATGCATCGAGAAAAGCTGCAAGGTTTGTAAGGTTCTGCGATGCTTTCAATGTTCCCATCGTAACACTTGTTGATGTACCGGGCTTTCTGCCGGGAAGCGGACAGGAATATGGCGGCATAATTATCCATGGCGCCAAGCTTATGTTCGCCTATGGTGAAGCCACCGTCCCAAAAGTTACTGTTACGCTGCGGAAATCATACGGCGGGGCACATTGCGTCATGTCGTCCAAACAACTGCGAGGTGACGTGAATTACGCCTGGCCTTCGGCTGAGATTGCCGTAATGGGTCCATCAGGTGCAATTGAAATTCTCGAGGGAAAAGCTCTTGCGGAAATAAGCGATCAGGAAGAAAAAGCGGCTTTCATTGCCGAAAAGGAGAATGAGTACCGTACCAAGTTTGCCAATCCTTATGAGGCAGCAAAATACGGCTTTATCGATGACGTGATAGAGCCCCGGAACACTCGCTTCAGGATAATAAGGGCCCTGAGAACCCTTGCAACCAAAAAGGATCCGGGACCAATGAAGAAACATGCTAATATACCATTGTAAACAGAGTCCGGCCATGAGTTATCTTTCATTAAATCTGTTAAGCCTCTACCTTGATGATGCAGCTGCTGTGCGGCTGCTGATAGTGCTTAACATAATCCTGTTATCAATCATATTGCTGTGGTTTATTATCAGGATACTGGTTCCACTGATAGGGAAACTACTTGCAGGGCGTAAGGAAAAAGCGGCTGCTGCAGAAACCGTTATCCCTGATCCCTCGGAAACCGGCTCAGATGCAGAAGCCGCGATAGCCACAGCTCTTTACCTGTATTTCAATGAGATGCACGACGAAGAGAGCGACATCATCACTGTTAAGAGGGTATCGAAGACTTATTCACCATGGAGCTCAAAGCTATACAGTATGAGGAATTTAAGGTGATTTTATTCAGACAGGGAATCTCAAATTGATCATGTAAGAAAAAAAATATGAAGAACTTCAAGTTTTTAGTAAGAGGGAAGAAATACGATGTGAGCATTCTGTCCCTTACCGGAAATGTGGCAAAGCTGAAGGTGAATGATGAGGATTACGTTGTGGAGATAGAAAGGAACGTTAAACCCGATAAAACCCCGATTGTTGTGCGATCTACAATCAAGGAGCCCCAGAAGGAAATTGAGAAGAAAACGGGAGGCCCGAAAACGGAAGTTAAATCTCCGCTTCCCGGGATCATTGTCAGGATATTTGTTAAGCCGGGAGATACTGTTGCAAAGAACCAGCCCCTCTTCACCCTTGAAGCAATGAAGATGGAAAATGAAATCAAGGCGGAGCGCGACGGCGTGATCTCAGGCGTGAAAGTTACGGCAGGACAGACAGTTCTGCAGGATGAGGTTATAATGGAGATGGATTGATCTGCTTTTAAACATCTATAATCCCGGCATCATGGATATCAACTGTGCAACATCAGGAAATTCAGGTCCCAAAATCAGGTCCGACTGCCAGATTACACTCTGTCTGAAGAGCGAGGGAGGGATCTCGACAGATCTGAAATCGAAGGTGGAAACCCTTTATGGAGAATCCATCCGGACGCTGTGCTCGGATATGCTGCGCTATTTCGGAATTGAGAACGCTCATCTTGTAATAGATGATTCCGGAGCACTGCCTTTTGTTATTATGGCCCGGATGGAAGCCGCTGTTAAGAAACTGACCGCATCGGGAATTAGCTTTCTCCCTGATTTCCCCGAAGCTTACAAGTATTCAACCCCGCGCGACAGATTCCGTTTTTCTAGACTTTATCTGCCGGGGAACACTCCAAGCCTTATGATAAATGCGGGGCTTCACTCGGCCGACGGGATCATCCTCGACCTGGAAGACTCGGTGGCGCCCGACAGGAAGGACGAGGCAAGGATTCTTGTGAGGAATGCCCTCCGCCAGCTCGATTTCAGGGGTGCGGAAAGGATGGTGAGGATAAATCAGGGTGACAGGGGGATGGACGATCTCGATTCCGTGATACCCCAGAATGTGAATCTCATACTGTTGCCAAAATGCGAGACCGCTGAAAACGTGAAGGAAGTCGCAATGCGAATCAGGGATATTAAGGCAGGATCCGGAGCAGACAATCCGGTTTACCTGATGCCGATAATTGAAAGTGCAATGGGAGTGGAGATGGCATTCGAAATTGCCGGAGCCGATGAAAGTGTTGTTGCAATGGCTGTCGGACTGGAGGACCTTACAGCCGATATGGGAGTGCGAAGGACTGCTGAAGGGAATGAAACACTCTATGCCAGGACAAGGATAGTAAATGCTGCCAAGGCTGCCCGGATCCAGCCGATTGATTCGGTTTTCCCTGATGTAGGCGATATAGAAGGTCTCCGCCGGAATGTTGCAGTCTCAAAATCTCTCGGATTCGAGGGCATGGGTTGCATTCACCCCAGGCAGGTTGCAGTAATAAGACAGGGTTTTGCCCCGGAACAGGAAGAAATTGAAAAGGCCAGGAGAATCGTGCTGGCTTATGAGGATGCACTTTCTAAAGGTCTGGGGGTTGTTGCCCTGGGTTCAAAAATGATTGATCCCCCGGTTGTTGCCCGTGCCATGAAGGCTATCGATCTGGCTGTCAGGCTCGGTCTCATTGATCCGGGATGGAGAGATGAATCTTCGGCTGAAGTGAATTAATCAACTTAAATATTGCTTATCATGTCGATTCCGACTGTAATAAATGCCGCGGGCAGAGCTGTCCCGGCAGAAATTAACGGAAAACCTGCAATCCCTTTCAGGGGAGTCGGAAAATACAGGCCCTCGGGAAATAAGTATGGCCCTCCCATTCCTTCATGCACAGATTTTCCCGCCGATGGAAACAAAGTGGTGTCAACCCTCGAGGAGGCTCTTCTGCGATGCGGCATCCGCGATGGGATGACAATATCCACTCATCATCACCTCAGGGACGGAGACCTGATCAGCAACAGGATCTTCGATATAGCCTCGAGAATGGGAGTGAAGGACCTTGTCTGGTTCCCTTCTGCTTCTTTCCCCTGCAATGACCCTGTGATCAAATACCTCGAGGATGGAACGATAAACAGGATAGAAGGAAGCATGAATGGTCCCCTGGGAAGGTTCGTATCGGAAGGAAGGATGAAGGGTACTGCGGTACTGCGGTCGCATGGGGGACGTGTACAGGCAATCCAGGACGGTGAGGTAAAAATCGACATAGCAGTTCTTGCTGCACCAACTGCTGATTCCTTTGGCAACGCAAAGGGGACCGGGGGAAATTCTGCATGCGGGGTACTTGGTTATGCCAAGGCCGATTCGATGTATGCCGGCAAGGTGATTGTTGTTACCGATAACCTCGTCGATATCCCGTGCTTCCCGATGGAAATAGAAGGTAACTATGTCGACTATGTAGTGGTAGTCGATAAGATCGGGATCCCTGAAAAGATTGTTTCCGGAACCACCCAGATTACAAAAAGCCCCGACAGGCTGCTTATTGCGGAACTTACCGCAGCATTTCTTGAGAAGTCGGGCATCTTAAAGGATGGTGTCAGAATGCAGGCCGGTGCAGGGGGTACATCTCTTGCTATCGGGGTGTTTATTCATGAGATACTCAGGGAAAAAAGCTGGAAATCGAAATTCGGATTCGGAGGCAGTACAAGGTATATGGTTGAAATGCTTGAGAGCGGACAAATGGAATACATCCTCGACGCACAGGTATTTGACCTCGAATCGGTTGACTCTATTTCAAGAAATGCCAACCATGTGCCGTACTCAGTATTTAATGCTTATAACTTTCATTCCAAGGGCAACCTGACCAGCATGATGGATATTATGATACTCGGGGCAACCGAGGTCGATCTGAACTTCAACGGGAATGTGGTGACACACTCCGATGGTTACCTGCTTCATGGCATAGGGGGCTGGCAGAATTGTCTTCATGCGCGCAACGTAATACTTCCGGTGCCATTGTTCCGCGACAGGATTCCTGTAATAGTTGACGAGGTCACAACCCTTTGCGGCCCGGGCGAACTAATCGATGTAGTTATCACAGAGAGGGGCATTGCAATAAATCCCCTCCGCCAGGATCTGATCGAGAGTGTGAAGAACAGCGGCCTGCCGCTAACTACAATTGAACAGCTGAAGATGGAAGCTGAAAGGATCTGCGGGAAACCTTCAAAGCCTCAGTTCGATGATAAAATAGTTGCTGCAATAAAATGGGTCGACGGGACAATTATTGATACAGTCAGAAAAATCAAAAAGTAAAAGATTGTTAAATGGGAAGATATAAGTGCGTCATCTGTGGATTCGTTTATGATCCTGAAGAAGGGGATCCTCATTCCGGAATTGATCCGGGTACTGATTTCAGCGATCTGCCTGATGATTATATATGTCCTGTGTGCGGGGCGGGAAAGGATGAGTTCTTTGCCGCCGACTGACCAATAAATCAGGGTGGTTACTTTCCTCCGGTAACGTCAGGAATCCTTCCTATCACATCAATAAGCAGGTCCCAGAACATCTCAACTGTATCAATTTTTATCTTTTCTTCAGGTGTATGAGCCCCTCTGATTGTCGGACCGATTGAAATCATGTCAATCCCATGGAATTTCTCGTAAATCAGTCCGCATTCCAGACCGGCATGTATTGCCCTGGCCAGCGGCTTTCTCCCAAAAAGCTTTTCGTACGATTCAGTTGTTATCCTGAGTATTTCCGATCTTAAGTCCGGTTTCCATCCGGGGTAGCCGTCAGAATGCAACACCCCGGCATTTGCAAGTTTAAGGCATTTTTCCACCATCCCGGAAACTTCGTGTTTCGACGACTCAACAGAGCTTCGCTGAGCAGTTACAATCCGTATCCTGTTGTTATCCTCAAAACTGACTGAGGCCAGGTTTGTGGAGGTCTCAACCAGGTCTTCCATGTCTTCCGACCAGGCTATTACGCCGTGCGGGCAGCAATCCAGTGCCCTGATCAGTTTATCCTGGCTTTCCCTGTCCATTACCGTAAGAGGAGCCGGGATTTCGGTAATAGCAAGTTTAATATCCTTTTCGGTTTCAGCAAATTCTTCTGCAAGCCTTCTGCCGCTTTCCTCCATCCAACTTACTATCTCCTTACCGTTAGCCCGATCGGCTGCAATCACAGCAAAAGCTTCCCGCGGAATCGCATTCCTGAGATTGCCCCCGTTGAAGCTGTTTACCGATATTCCGTATTTATGGGCAAGGGAAGACAGAATTGAGTTCATAATCTTCACGGAATTGCCGTATCCTTTATGGATCTCATCCCCTGAATGGCCACCGCGAAGCCCGGTTAAGGAGATTTTGAAACCGATGCTTCCGTCACTGGCAGGGATGCTTTTGTAATAGAAGTCTCCAATTGTATCTATGCCCCCGGCACATCCGATGTAAAGGATTCCTTCATCTTCCGAATCGAGGTTGATAAGTGTCTTTCCTTCAAAAAAACCAGGTTTCAGAGCCAGGGCACCAGTCATTCCGGATTCCTCATCAACGGTGAAGAGGCATTCGATCTTGCCTGTTTTTATTGTAAGGTCAGTGAGGATGGCAAGCTGCGACGCAATTCCTATACCGTCGTCAGCGCCCAGAGTAGTCCCTCTGGCAGCAACGTGGCCGTCAACTATGTAGGGAATGATGGGATCGGTAAGCCAGTTGTGAGGATAATCGGCATTTTTTTCTCCCACCATATCCATGTGACTCTGCAGAACAATGCACTTCCGGAGCTCGTATCCCGGTGAGGGCGGCCTGGTGATAAGAATATTACCGATTGTGTCTTCCTTTGATTCGAGTTTATGCTCCGCCGCAAAATCGAGAAGATATTTTCTGATCTTACCTTCGTTTTTGCTTAAACGCGGTATCCTGCATATCTCTTCGAAATAGATCCAGATTGGCGCCGGACTTAAATGAGATAAGGTGCTCATGCTTTTAATGTAGCGTTAATGGATCAAAAGTACAGCTTTTTTATTAGTTAAGTTAAGTGATTATGAATTATAACAAGCTGATATACTTAATTTTTGTTAAATTTACGGAGCAATGAAAATTCAGGTTACATATGGCAAAGCGAACAATAGTTACCCTGCCCGGGGACGGGATCGGTAATATAGTAATGAAGCAGGCTCTGAGAGTCCTTGATGCTTCCGGATTTAGTGCCGAATATTTACACGGCGATATTGGCTGGGATCTCTGGTGCAGTGAGGGCAATCCTCTGCCTCAGCGGACTCTGGATCTTATAAGCAAACACAGAGTAGCGCTCTTTGGCGCTATCACCTCAAAGCCCAACGAAGAGGCAAAGGCTGAACTCAACCCCTCGTTACGGGACAAAGGTTATGTATATTCAAGTCCGATAGTCGGCCTCAGGCAGAAATTCAATCTCGATATTTGCGTCAGGCCCTGCAGGTCGTACACGGGGAACCCGCTGAACTTCATAAGAAGGGGAAGGGGAGGAGCAATCGAGGAGCCTCTTGTTGACGTGGTGATCTTCCGGCAGAACACCGAAGGTTTGTATTCGGGCGTGGAATGGACAAATCCTCCGGATCAGGTTCATCAGGCCCTGATGACTCACCCGAAATTCAGGGCCAATTATGGCGGCGTGCCCCCCGAGGAGCTGTCAGTTTCAACAAGGATTTTCACAAGAAAAGCCACTCAGCGCATTCTGTCAGCTGCCTTCGAACACGCTCAGAAATACGGATACAAATCGGTGACCGTATGCGAAAAACCAAATGTAATCAGGGAGACCTCCGGCCTGATGTGGAAGATGGCAAAGGAAACTCAGAAGACTTTGTACCCCGGTATTAAACTCCTGAATACAAATATTGACGCACAGATGATGTGGCTGACAAAGAATCCCGAGGACTACGGGGTGATTGTCGCGGGTAACATGTTTGGCGACATAGTATCGGACGCATTTGCCGGACTTATTGGCGGACTGGGCTTTGCATGCAGTGCGCAGTTCTCTGAGGACGGGATTGCGGTATTTGAGCCAACTCATGGTTCTGCTCCGAAATATGCCGGATATGAAATTCCAATAGTTAATCCGATTGCAATGATTGAATCGGCATGCATGATGCTCGATTATCTTGATGAGAAGACCACAGCTTCCAGTATCAGAAAGGCCGTTGCCGAAACAATCCTGGAAGGAAAGACAAGAACCTACGACATGATGAAGATGACCGGTTCTCCGGATGTGGTGAAGAACGGTGCGGCATCGACAGTTGAGATGGCAGATGCAATTATTTCAAAACTGAAGTAAGAAGGAGGCCGGAAATGAACGACAAGGTAAAGAAACTATGGCCCGAACTGGAATGGATAAAGGACGAGTCGCTTCGTGAAAAGACGGCCAGGACCTGGAAAACAGCTCTTGAGAAAAGTGTTTTGAGGGCCGAGGATCTCGACCTCATTCCTTTCACCCTTCTTTGCGGACCCGATATGAAGGTAACTTTTATGGAGCATAAGCGATGCGTGGTCCATATTGCCAGGGAAAGTGGGGAGAAGATGAATATGTTTTTCGGCGATAACCTGAAGGTGAATATGGATGTGCTTATCTCAGGAGCAATACTTGCAGATGTCGGAAAACTTCTTGAGTATGAGCTTGATGAACACGGGACAGCCGTTCAGGGCCGGTACGGCCAATACTTGCGTCATCCGTTCTCGGGGGTGTCACTGGCTGAAGAATGCGGTGTGCCGCCGGAGGTCTGTCACATAATTGCGGCGCATGCCCATGAGGGCGATCTTGTGAAGCGGACAACGGAGGCATATATAGTGCATCATGCCGATTTTATGACCTTCCTTCCCTTCAAAAGCCGCCTTGCAGTCTGAAAAACTGAGGTGGATTATTAACCCAGCTTCATCTTCTCGATCTCCTCAAGGTTCCGCTCATTGCAGACATCCTTGGCGTTGGGAGTGTAGAGGTAATCAATAAGTTCCTCATACCTGTCCATGATTTTGCCCCTGACGATCTTCATTGTTGAGTTCATCAGGCCATTTTCCTCATTGAATCCTGCATCGAGAATACCGATAGCAACAGGAAGCCATCTCTGGGGGAACATATGGCCATACTTCCCGTTTGTGCGGTACTCATTCACTTCGTTCTCAAGGAGTGTCGCAACAGCCCTTCTTCCTTCGTCCGAATCGGCTGTCAGATTTTTCTCCTCGAGATAAAATTTCAGAGCATGCTGGTTGGGAACAACCAGGGCCACGGAATATGGCTTCTGATTATTGTAAAGCATACACTGATCGATATATTTCGACTGTTCCGACATGGCTTCCTCAATTCCCTCCGGACTGAATTTCTCACCGTCATCAGCAATAAGCAGGCTCTTGAATCGTCCCAGGACATACAGGAATCCGTCAGGAGTCATATAACCCATATCACCGGTATACAGCCAGCCGTCCTTTATAGTATCTTTTGTGGCCGCTTCATTCTTCCAGTAACCGTGCATGACATTCCCGCCCCTGATTACGATTTCTCCTTTTTCTCCGACAGGGAGTTCCCGGCCTTCATCGTCGCAGATCCTGAGTTCCATATTACTTACAATGGTACCTGAAGAACCCAGCCTGTGCCTGGCTGCTGAATTAGATGAAATGACCGGCGAGGCTTCGCTTAATCCGTAACCCTGATACATTGGTATCCCAAGTGCATAGAAGAATCTCTGGAGTTCGATTTCGAGAAGGGCTCCTCCGCCGATGAAATAATCAAGCTCTCCGCCGAAACTCTCACGGATCTTTCTGAACAGTATCTTGTCATAAAGGTCGATGAGTGGTTTTTTCAGTTTCTGCAAGCCACGCCCCTTGTTCCATCCTTCCTTGTTGTATGAGTAGGATATCTTCATGGCATGATTGAAAAGAAGCTCTGTCAGTTTGCCCTTCTCCTTGATGCCCTTTTCTATATTCTTCCTGAAATTTTTGGCTATTGCAGGAACACTCATAAGCAGATTCGGCTTGATCTCCTTGAGACATACCGGCATATTCCTGAGTGTTTCCATGGGAGTCTTACCGGTCTTCACCGACGCCACGCTTGCCCCCTTGCCCATGAATGCATATATAGCTGCCGTGTGACCGAAAGAGTGATCCCACGGAAGGATCAGCAATGTTTTATAGAATGAGGGAATATCCATCAGACTGTATGACTGGTAAACGTTGGTCACATAGTTGCTGTGTGTCAGAATAATACCTTTGGGATCGGCCGTGGTACCCGAAGTATAGCAGATATTGGCAAAATCGGATGGTTTGATGGCTGAATAGATCTCCCTGAATTTTTCTTTGTTTTCCGGTTTTTCCAGCCACTCCCTTCCTGCCTTCCTGACCTCATTAAAATGAATTTCATTATTTTCATACTCCTCCTGGGTGTCGAAGTGGACTATCTTTTCAATTGAAAGACAGTCCTTAATCACCGTTTTCAGTTTCGTTGCCTGTATCGAAGAGGCCAGAACCATCCTTGATTCGGAATGGTTTATCCGGAACTTGATCTCTTCAGGATTGAGTTTTACAGAGAGAGGTACGTTTACTGCGCCGGCATAAAGAATCCCAAGCTCACCGATAACCCAGTTGTTACGGCCTTCGGAAATAATACTCAGTCTGTCGCCCGGTCTGATACCCATCGTGATGAGGCCGGCAGCAAACTCATATACCTGTTTCCTCGTTTCACCATAGGTGGTTCCTTCGTACTTTTCCTGAGGCTTTTCCCACAGATAAACATTGCTTTCATACTTTTCAACACTCTCTTCGAAAAACTGAATTATTGATTTCATCAGGCAGGTAGATTATATGTACGTAATTAAATATGTAATAACATTGTAATTACTATGATAGGGGGTGAAATTTCCGGAGCCTAATATACAAAAACCTTTTAAATCAATTATTGTTTGTGAAGTTGTAAAAAAGTTTTATCCTTTGGATTGGCTTTCAATATTTTGTACTTTTGAAAGGAGAGGCTTGTGGTCAAGCCTCAAAAAAACCTCTTAAATTCCAACCATGAAGCATTTTACGATTGTTTTTCTGGCGATGTTGCTGATTCTGCCTGTTTCCTGCAAGAAAATAAAGGAAAGAGGGCTGTTTGGTAAGAAGGCTAAAACACTTGAGATGCTGATTGCCCAGCAGGACAGCATCAGGGTAGCTGATTCAATAAAAAGGGTAGAGAACCGGCTAAGGGCTATTGAGGAAGCAAGGCTGGACAGCCTTATACGTGCCGAGCAGGAAAAGGCGACATATGAAGCCAGCCGGAAATACAATATTGTGGTCGGCAGTTTTATAACGCCGGAATATGCCCTTGCATGGGCAGAAGAGTACAGGAAGATGGGTTATGATCCTCAGATAATCCGCATGACTGACAGCCGGTATGAACTTGTTGTTGCGGAATCGCATGAACAGTATTCAAGGGCTTTCAGGAGGCTTGAACAGTTCCGTGATACAGTTGAGATCGATGCCTGGCTGTATGTGAGGAGGTAACCGGAGTCTACCTGAAAATTGTAGAATTCCTGTCGGGACCTACTGATACAATAGTTATTGGTATGCCCGTCTGTCCTTCAATGAATTCAACATAATTTTTCATATTGACCGGCAGATCGTTGTATTTTCTTATCCCGGTAATGTCTTCCGCCCATCCGGGCAGTTCAGTATAAACCGGTTCAATAACGGCATTGTTATCAAACGGCACCTGATTGATGGTTTCTCCTCCGACTTTATAAGAGGTACAAACCTTTATTGTACTGAATCCCGAGAGGATATCGGCTTTCATCATGAATAGCCTGGTTGTGCCGTTTATCATGATGGCATATCTGAGAGCAGGCAGGTCGAGCCATCCGCATCTTCTGGGCCTTCCTGTTGTTGCGCCGAATTCAGCTCCCTTTTTCCTCAAAAGCTCACCGGTTTCTTCGTTCAGCTCGGTTGGGAAGGGTCCGCTGCCCACCCTGGTGCAGTAAGCCTTGAAAATCCCGAATACTTCACCTATTGTTCTCGGCGAAACACCGAGTCCGGTGCATGCTCCTGCACTTATAGTGTTTGACGAAGTGACAAAGGGATATGATCCGAAATCCAGATCGAGCATTGTCCCCTGTGCACCTTCGGCAAGTACCTTTCTGCCGGCGGAAAACATTTCATTTACAAGGTATTCGGTGTTCTCAATCCTGAATTTCTTCAGGAGTTCTATTCCTTCAAACCAACGCTTTTCGTAATCGCTGATGTCGAAATCAAAGCCGAGGTTCCTGAGAAGAGCCACATGACTGGCAGTAAGCCCGTCGTACATCGCCCTGAAGTCGTCAAGCAAAATATCGCCTGCCCTGAGGCCGTTACGGCTTGTCTTGTCGGTATATGCAGGCCCGATACCCTTAAGTGTTGAACCAATCTTCAGGCTGCCCTTCTTTTGCTCATAAGCTGCATCGAGAATCCGGTGAGTGGGCAGGATTAGATTTGCCTTGGATGAAATGACAAGCCTTCCGGTCAACTCACCCAGGGGGATTCCCAGTTCCTCAATCTCCTGTTTGAAAACTGCCGGATCGAGGACAACTCCGTTCCCGATAATGTTGAGCTTCCCGGGATGAAATATCCCCGACGGAATTAGGTGAAGGACATGCTTGATATTGTTGAATTCAAGAGAATGGCCGGCATTGGGCCCTCCCTGAAAACGTGCAACAACGTCATAATCAGGACTAAGGGCATCAACAATCTTTCCCTTCCCTTCATCACCCCACTGAAGGCCAAGTAGTATATCAATCTTCATGAATCCTCAGGATTTATAAACAGTTACGAAGTTACAAAATAATCTGGCAAGCGATCACGTTGATAATATTATGTTGATAACTGGGGATATTCTCAAGGCAAATTAAGATATTCTAAAATTGAACGTTTTAAAACCAGGGTGGGTCTGGCGGTAGGTTTCGCATTTTAAGATCAAAAGTCTGCAAAAAAAGGGGGATTAGTCAGTCCCCTTTTTGTTTTTTCACAGATTTGTCCAGGTTGCCGTAGATGTAGAGGGAATGGTACATTGGAGTAAATCCGTGCATGCCGCATGCTGTACGGATGATCTGCTGAATTCTTGGATCACAGAATTCTATTACCTTGCCTGTCTCTAAATCGATCAGATGGTCGTGCTGACCACACTGGTAGGCCCGTTCGTACTGGGCAATGTTTTTCCCGAACTGATGCTTGATTACAAGGTTGCAGTCGAGAAGCAATTCAATTGTGTTGTACAGCGTGGCCCTGCTGACCCTGTAATTCTTGTTCTTCATGAAAATGTAAAGCGATTCCACGTCGAAGTGCCCGGTTCTTGAATATATCTCATCAAGAATTGCGAATCTTTCGGGTGTCTTTCTGTGACCCTTCTTTTCCAGATATTCGGTAAATATCTGCTTTACTGTCGATCTGGTATCATTTTCAGCCATTTAAGATCCGGTTTTTCTGGTCATTTAATAGTCGTTCCAGGGTAGCGTGATGAATTTTGTCTTGCAATCATCAGGAAAAATCCTCAACACGACTGATCGTGTCGATTCCCTTCACATTCGACAACTTCAATATAAGGTTGTTGAGGTCCTGGGTGTGATGGACAAAAAGGTCGATCGTTCCCTCGAAAATACCCTCCCTTACGTTGAAATTGATATTGGTCATGTTGACTTTCAGCTCTGAAGAAATAATATTTGTGAGGTCATTTACCAGGCCGATCCTGTCGACCCCGCTGACCTTTATTCGTGCGAGGAAAGATACCAGTTTGTGAATTGCCCACCTGACCGGCAAAATCCTGTTTCCCTCGTTCGACATTATTCTGATTGCTGCAGGGCATTTGGGCTTATGAATTACTATCGACCCCTCTGGTGAGTGATATCCGATAACTTCATCGCCCGGAATAGGGTTGCAGCATTTTGCTATTTCATATGACTGCCCGGCATTTTCGATGTTTTCCCTGAGAAGGAAAGGGGCTGACGGATCAATCCTGCCGGTAATCGTCTCATCTCCTTCTTCCTTTTTGTCTTTTTTCGGTCCAAGCAGCTTAAGTTCCCAGTATTTTATTACATTTTTCGCAGGCGACTTCCTGATAACCTTCTTAAGGTTGTCGGGGTTAATTGTTCCCAGCTCTATTCCCGAATATAGTTCATCCTTATTCGGTACATCATAAGCCTGCATCAGCTTTTTGAGTATCTCGGTGTTCGGAGTGGCTCCTATTTCGGCAAGTTTCATCTCGAGGATTTCCATCCCTCTCTGTATCCTGTTGGTTGATTCGGCCCTGAGCACACTTTTGATGGCTTCCTTTGCCTTTGAGGTTGTTACGTACGAAAGCCATTCTCTTTCAGGCTTGGCAATGTCGGATGTGATAATCTCCACCTGGTCGCCGCTCATTAGTATAGTGCTGATCGGATTAAGCTTATGGTTGATTTTGGCGCCAATGGCTTTGTTACCTATTTCGGTATGGATTTCGTATGCAAAATCGAGGGCTGATGCTCCTTTTGGCAGGCTGACCAGGGTTCCTTTTGGAGTGAAGACCATTATCTCGGAGGAAAAAAGGTTCATCTTGAACTCGTCAAGAAATTCGATCGGATTCTCCAGCGGGTTCTCAAGCATCGACCTGATCTTCTTGATCCACTTGTCGAGCTCAGTCTCGGGTGTGTGATCGCCCTTATACTTGTAATGGGCGGCATATCCTCTCTCCGCTATTTCATCCATACGCATGCTTCGAATCTGGACCTCAACCCAGTGGCCTTCAGGACCCATGACTGTTACATGAAGCGCCTCGTAGCCATTGGGCTTCGGCCGGCTCACCCAGTCGCGAAGCCTGTCGGGCTTTGGAAGATATGTATCGGTAATTACTGAATAGATATTCCAGCAGGTCGTCTTTTCAGGTATCCCGGGCATAGGATTAAAAACAATCCTGACAGCCAGCACATCATAAACTTCTTCGAATGGCACATTCTTGGCCTGCATTTTTGTCCAGATCGAGAATATCGATTTCGGACGACCGCTTACTTCGAAGTTAAGACCTGATTCGTTGAGCTTATTTATGATGGGTAAACTGAATTTGTTGATGAGGGCGTAATATTTTTTCTCACCAAGCTTCATTTTGGAAGAGATCTCCTCATATATCGCCGGCTGCCTGTATTTGAAACTGAGGTCCTCGAGCTCACTTTTTATGGCATACAAACCTATCCTGTTTGCAAGCGGAGCGTACAGGAATATGGTTTCGCCGGCCACCTTCATCTTTTTGTGTTCGGGCATCGATTCAAGAGTCCGCATGTTATGCAACCTGTCGGCTATCTTGATAAGAATTACCCTCAGATCGTCCGACAGGGTCAGAAGCATTCTGCGGAAGTTCTCTGCCTGTAGCGATGATGAGGTGCCCTTGTCGTATGAAGTGCTCGATATTTTGGTAAGTCCGTCAATCAGCGAGGCTATTTTCGGTCCGAAATCCCTGTTAACTTCTTCCAGGGTGTAATCGGTGTCCTCAACGGCGTCGTGAAGGAGGGCTGTGGCAATAGAACGGGCTCCAAGACCTATTTCCTGGTTAACAATTTTTGCAACGGCTATCGGGTGGATGATATAAGGTTCACCCGATTTGCGGCGAAGATTCCAGTGAGCCTTGTTGGAGATATTGAATGCCTTCTCAATAAGTTCACGGTCTCCCGGCTCCCTGCACCTTACCATATTGTTAATCAGGGAATCGTATTCGGATTGAATAAGCTTTATGTCCTCCTCGTCAAATATGTCCTTATTGCCCATAAAAAATCATTGTGTTCTTTTCTGCCAGATACAAAGATAACGTAATTGAGCTAAACTGAAACTGCCTTATGATTAGTAGCAGGCCGGAAGTCAAAGCATATTGCAACATTCAGGCAATGCCTGATCTGTTATCTCCTTACAATTGTCAGTGTGCCGGTCCGGTCAATAATCCTTCCTGAAGGAGTAGTCATCCGGAGGTGCCACATTACCACTCCCCGGGGGGCCGGGGCTCCTCCTGCCGTTCCATCCCATGATTCGGTGTAATCGCGGGTCTCAAAAAGGGTGTTGCGCCGCCTGTCGGCTATTATCAGCCTGTATTCTGAAGGTGTAAAAGTTATTACCGGCCTGAAGAAATCATTTATCCCGTCGCCGTCGGGAGTGAAAATATTAGGAACAGTAACAACTTCCTCAATTGTCGTGCAGGCAATTCCTGAAAAGGCTTCTCCTTCAATTCCGAACGGGTTATCCGTTTCATCAGCCCTGATCCTGAAACAGATCTCCTCTTTTTCTAGTTCATACATGATATCCGGTATGCTTACAGAGAAAATAGTATCAGCAGGCCCTGCAACGGCTTCAGATTCAAACCCATTTCCCTTGTCGGCAAGAATTGCGTATGACGAAACGGATCCGCGCCACTGCCGGTACCTGTTCCATTTAAGTATTATCTCGTTGCCTGTATTTGTAAGTGTCAGACGAATGTTGGATGCAGTATTGGAGGTAGCTGTGCCTTGTTTGCAGATGACTGCAGAAAGCCGGTAGAAATAAATATCATCAGGGCTGGCTGGTTTGTCGGTATAGATAAGCGACTCAATGTCGCCGCCTGTGAACTGGTGTATCTGTTGAAACAGTCCTGAAAATCCTGTCCTTCTCTCAAGGGCGAATGTGTCGATATCAGATGACGGGTCGATATGGAACGAAAGGTCTATTTCTCCGTCATCCGTAATCGTTGCATAATCTGCATTTATCCATTGCGGGGGAGTTGTAAGGCTTGCAACGGCTGAGGTCAGGTTGGATGAGGAGGATTGTCCGTTTTCAAGAACAGCCTTTATTATGAAATCATACCTGCTGCCTTCAGTAACATTGTCGAGGTTGAATACGGATCCTTCACTCTCCGCCTGTCCGGCAAGGAAAAAAGGCCCCCCGTTTTCAGATTCCATGATTTCGTATCGTGATACCTCAAATGGAAATGAGGGATACTCGCTCCAGGAGATCTTTATGAGGTTATTGCATGGATCAGGATAGGATCTGGCATGAATGGTGCACAACTCATTTGAAAGCCGGCTTATGTTCCTGGCGTTATCAAATGCCGCAATAACATAACATTCAGATCGTTCGTTTGAGTAAAGGTTCAGGAAGGAATAGCTTGTTGCTGAAGGGTTGAACAAGGAATCGATAATATACCCTTCTCCGTTCCTGAAATTATAAAGAGCATAACCTGCCAGATCGGGTTCGGTGTTGGCAGTCCATAACAACTCTGTAAAGCCGTTATCCTGATTTATTGTTGCCAGCAACAGCGTGGGAGGTGCAGGTTGTTCATCATCGGTCTGCCCGTTTACCGGCAAAAAAACAAGTGATATAAGAATTATCAGTATGTATTTGAGCTTTTTATTCATCAGCCTGCCGTAATCTCGTAGATATCCCCGGTGGTATAGTAGGTGTTAGCGAGTTTTAATAATTCTTCGGGAGTTATTGTTCTGATTGTATGCATTATTGTAGAAAAATAGCTTAGATCCAGGCCGAATTCCCATGCTGATTTAAAGCTTTCTGCGATCGACATTGGCCCGTCGAATAACCTGACAAGCTCTCCTGCCATGTACTTGCTTACTACTTCAATCTCATCAGCAGGAACAGGTATTGTAAGAAGCAGGTTTATTTCCTTTTTTATTTCATCGACAGCCTTACCGGCATTTTCCCTTCCGACTTCGGTAGTTATCATCCTGAATCCTGATTTGTCGAACGATGAGACAATAGAGTGAATCCCATAGGTATAACCTTTTTCTTCCCTTATGTTCTTCATAAGACGTGATCCGAAATAACCGCCCAGGACCACATTGAGGAACTTCAGCCCGGGGTAATCGGGGTGTCGCTTGTTTATCGTTGCGGCTCCAATCCTTATTGCAGTCTGAACCGCTCCCTTCTTCTTTATATGTTCCTTTCTTATAGGAGAGCTTTCAATGAGGCTTCCTGTTTCAATGCTTTGAATTTTTTCTGATCTGAGACCTCCGAAGTGTTTTTCAAGGGAGGCAATAGCAGAACCTGGAATTTTTCCTGAAACGATCACCGCCATCTCTTCCGGCCGGTAGAACCGGGAATGGAAATCCCTTAACAGCGATGGCGTCATGCCATCAAAGTCAGATTTAACTACCTGCCTGCCATACGGATGATTTTGTCCGAAAACGGATTTGAAGAATCTTTCGCTGGCGATATTCTGAACTTTTTCCCTGTTGATTCTGAACCAGTTCAGCCTCTTCTTCATAAGTTTCTCCAGCTCTTTTGCCGGGAACACCGGACAAAAGAGAACCTCTGCAATCAGTTCCAGAGTCTTGTCGAAATATCTGCTGAGGAAATATGCGGTGAGGCCGGCAGTATCCCTTTCCGCCTGAAGGTTCATGAATATCCCGTAGTAATCAAGCAAAGCGTTCAGCTCTTCCGATGTATACCTTTCGGAACCTTCGGTGAGCATCATATTGGCCGAGCTTGCCAGCAGGGGCAGGTGTTCCTTTATAATTCCGGCTCTGAAGACACACTCAATCCTGATAACATCCTCTGTGCCTGCCTCAATCATAAAAACCCGTGCCCCATTGCTTAATATAATCGACTTTAATGGAATATCAATTTGTGCATCAAAGGGATGTACCGGGGGTTGTATTCTCTGGAAACTGCTCATTTGCCTGTTTTTTTTGAGGCGATGTAATACAATGTGGAACAATTCTCCGGATTAAGGTACCGGATTGCTGCATCCATTATCATTGGTTTGGTTACAGCCCGGTAGTTTTCAATTTCCCTGTTTATCCGGGATGCATCACCAAGCAACTCATAAACCGACAGATTGAGTGCCTTGTTAAGTATGCTCGTATTTGACAGTACGGATGATGACTCGTATCTGTTCTTCACCTTGTCGATCTCAGTATCCGCGGGGACTGTATCTTTTAGTTCGTCAATGACCTGAATGACAGCTTTTTCGGCTAATTCGACATTAACGCCTTTCATTAGTTTTCCAGTCACGATCACAAGTCCCGGATCCAGGTCAGATGTTATATATGCATTTATCTCACTGAAAAGGTTAAGATCCCTTACGACCCTGTTGTAAAGCCGGCCTGATTCTCCCCCTGCCAGCAGGTCGGTTATCAGATCCATTGTATTGAAATCGGAGCCGGAGCGGGGTCCCATGTGCCATGCTTTGTAAAGAGCAGAAGCAGGCAGATTCCTTTCAACTGTCATACGTCTTTCTTCGGTCTGGACAGGTTCGGAGGGCAGGCTCCTGGCATGCTGTTCGCCTGAGGGGACAGAGCCAAACCATTTTTGCGCCAGATCGTATGCCCTGTCGGGAGTAATATTGCCGGTAAGGGTTAAAATTGCCTTGCCCGGATTATAATGACGGCTGAAGAAGTACTGAACATCCTCTAGTTTTATTCTTTGGATGTGCGAGGGATCAATTCCTATTGTCGGCCACCTGTAAGGGTGAGTCGTGTAAGCCAGCGGCCTCAGCCGGAGCATGGCGTCGCCGTAGGGCTGATTTAGATACCTTTGCTTGAATTCTTCAATTACAACACTTTTCTGGACATCCAGTTTTCTTCCGGTAAAATCCGGGGCCAGCATCCTGTCGGACTCGAGCCAGAATGCAGTCTCTATGTTTCCGGAGGGAAGTGTGAGGTAATAGTTGGTTATGTCGTTATTTGTGAATGCATTGTTCTCTCCTCCTGCAATCTGAAGTGGGAGATCGTATTCCGGAATGTTACTGGTGCCGCCATACATAAGGTGTTCAACAAGATGCGCCATCCCGGTGAGTGAGGGATCTTCATCCCTCGAACCGGCATCATAAAGAACGTTCATGGCAACCAGGGGTGTTGACCGATCCTCATGCACTAACAACCTCAATCCGTTATCCAGCCTGTAACTCCTGAATTCTACCATCGCCGGGAAATTTAGAAAAAGACAAACTTAATTAAAAAACCAAGACGCTTTGTTAATGTTTTTATCTTTGCAGGGCTATGCCGATAATCAGGTTTTTCAGAAAACTAGTTACGAATCAATTAAGTGAGATCGATCAGTCGAGGCTCATTTATTTCCTCGCACTGGTTGTTGGACTGTTCAGCTCTATTGCTGCTGCAGTGCTTAAGAATTCCATCCATTACACCCGAAGAATACTTACCGAGGGCATAACACCTGAATCAGGAAGCTATCTTTATCTTATTTACCCTGTTCTCGGTATACTGCTGACCGTATTGTTTGTAAAGTACATTGTGAAGGACAATATCGAACACGGTGTGAGCCGGGTGCTTCATTCCATATCAAGAAAGAAAAGCAGGATCAACAGCCATAATAACTGGACCTCTCTTCTGGCAAGTACTGTTACAATTGGTTTCGGCGGATCAGTGGGAGCGGAGGCCCCTATTGTTCTGACCGGTTCATCGATCGGTTCAACTGTCGGAAGGTATTTCGGCCTCAATTACAGGTATGTGACACTGCTCATAGGCTGCGGTGCTGCTGGTGCTGTGTCGGGAATATTCAAGGCTCCCATTGCAGGGATTGTCTTCACTCTTGAGGTACTCCTTCTTGATCTTACCATGTCGTCGATAGTACCGCTTCTCATATCATCGGTCACTGCAGCAACAGTGGCGTATTTCCTTATGGGTGACAATGTTCTTCTCTCATTTACGATAACTGGTGCTTTCAACATACGTAACATCCCCTGGTACCTTCTTCTGGGAGGGATTACAGGTTTGGTTTCCGTATACTTTACCAGGCTGACTCTGTTTCTTGAGGCCAGGTATAAGGAGATCCGCAATATTTATATCAGGCTGCTGGCAGGAGGACTGGTCCTTGGAATTCTTGTTTTTCTCTTCCCTGCTTTCTATGGGGAGGGTTATGATGCAATAATGGCTCTTCTTGAAGGAGAATCTGAATCATTGTTCCGGAGTTCGCTGTTTTCAAAGCTGGGAGGCGGATACATGGTGTTCTCACTTTTCTTCCTCTGTCTTATCCTGCTGAAGGTGGTCGCCAGCAGCTCAACTACAGGTGCCGGAGGCGTAGGAGGGATCTTTGCCCCAACACTGTTTCTGGGCGGGGTTACTGGTTTTCTGACAGCCAGCCTTTTGAACAAATTCGCATTGCTGGACCTTCCCGATAACCGTTTTGTTCTGGTCGGAATGGCCGGGACAATGGCAGCAGTTATGCATGCCCCACTGACAGCCATCTTCCTTATAGCGGAAATAACCGGCGGCTATTCCCTGCTTTTACCGCTGATCATTACTTCAACCACAGCCTATATAACAATTAAAGGCTTTGAACGGCACTCAATCTATCACGTTCAGCTTGCTGAAAAAGGCGAACTTATAACCCACGACAAGGACAAGGCAGTTCTTACAATGATGGACTGGAAGAAGGAAATTGAAAGAGACCTGACTACGGTCCGTGCATCCGATAACCTCGGGGAACTCGTCAAAACGATATCTAAATCGTCCAGGAATATTTTTCCTGTTGTCGATGAGTACAACATTCTTCAGGGAGTTGTCCATCTTGATGATGTGCGGGAGATCATGTTCAACAGCGACCTGTATAAAACAGTCTTTGTAAAGGATATGATGACAATACCTCCTTCATATCTTGATCTGGGCGAAAACGTTGAAGCCGTTATGGAGGCATTTACAAAAACAGATGCATGGAACCTGCCCGTGCTGGACAAGGGTTACTATGTTGGATTTTTGTCTAAATCCAGAATATTCGGTACTTACCGCGATTTGCTCGTTCAGTTTTCCGAGGAATAGAACCTGGAAAGTCAAAATTTCTGCCCTGTCATTTGTATTAATTAAGCTAAGGATGCATCAGGACTTATCCTATTTGCATTATATTTGTCAATGGGAGAGGATGTCCGTTTAAACGGCGGTCCAAGGACCTGACAAATCAACCTAATGTAAAATATTGAAAATTATATACTTATTATGAAAGACACATTGATCTTCGATCTTATCGAGAAGGAACGTCAGCGGCAGCTGAACGGAATCGAGCTGATTGCTTCGGAAAATTTTGTCAGTCAGCAGGTGCTGGACTCCATGGGATCGGTCCTGACTAATAAATATGCAGAAGGTTATCCGGGAAACAGGTATTACGGAGGATGCGAGATAGTCGATCAGACTGAGCAGATCGCAATCGACAGGCTGAAACAGCTCTTCGGTGCCGAATATGCAAACGTTCAGCCACATTCCGGCGCCCAGGCTAATATGGCCGTTTTCTTTGCAGTCATGAAACCAGGTGATACGTTTATGGGATTAAACCTGGCACACGGCGGACATCTTTCGCACGGATCTCCTGTTAATTCATCAGGGATACTCTACAGGCCGGTAGCCTACAGTGTAAAGGAAGCTGACGGACTTGTCGATTATGATATGATGGAAGAACTTGCACTGAAAGAAAAGCCAAAAATGATAATCGGCGGCGCATCAGCATATTCACGCGAGTGGGATTATGAAAGGATGAGAAAGATTGCAGATGCTGTCGGCGCCATGCTGGTTGTGGATATGGCACATCCCGCCGGACTGATTGCGGCCGGCCTGCTTAAAAATCCGCTGAAATACGCTCACATTGTTACTTCAACCACTCATAAAACGCTGAGGGGGCCCAGAGGCGGAATTATTCTGATGGGTAAGGATTTTGTAAATCCATGGGGAATTACAACAACAAAGGGTGAGGTAAGGATGATGTCCTCACTGTTGAACTCAGCTGTTTTCCCCGGAGTTCAGGGTGGTCCGCTCGAGCATGTAATTGCATCCAAAGCCGTTGCATTCGGAGAGGCCCTCCTGCCTGAGTTCGGCTTATACCAGGCGCGGGTTAAAAAGAACGCCGCAGTAATGGCTGAGGCATTTATGGATTTAGGCTACAAGGTTATATCAAACGGAACGGACAATCACCTGCTGCTTATAGACCTGCGGACAAAATTCCCGGATATTTCCGGAAAAAAAGCTGAAAATACCCTTGTGCTGTCGCATATTACTGTCAACAAGAACATGGTGCCCTTCGATTCCAGATCACCGTTCCTTACATCAGGTCTACGGATTGGAACCCCGGCTATTACAACCAGGGGGTTGAAGGAAGAACACATGGGAGTCATAGTCAATCTTATTGATGATGTTCTCTCAAATATTGATGATCAGGGAGTTGTGAAAACAGTGGGGGACAAGGTGAAAGACATGATGAAACCGTTTCCGCTCTTTAGCTATTAATAACGACTTGCCTTAAGGCTATCTCAGAACAAAGATATATGTGATGGTTCCCTTCTGAACGGCCGGTGCATCGGACTTGGGATCGAATCTTGCCTTAAGCGCTGCTTCCTTTGCCACCCTGAGAAGATTTTCTTCGAGAGTTGTAGAGCCTTTAACCCCGGGGATTGCCTGAATCACTTTTCCAGACCTGTCGACACTGACTTCAACCACGACCTTGCCTTCGACCTGATACTCATAGTTTGGCTTTGGCAGCGACTGAAATCCTCTTCCCTCCAGAAAGAAGGAGACACCCTGGTTGCCCAGTCCGCTTCCTTCACCCCTGTTCTGGGAGTCAACCGATCCTGTAGGTACACCCTGGTTCCCTGCTCCGCCGGCCACACCTTCACTTGTGGAGGTGGTGCCTGCATTTTTTGAGCCGGCCAGGGCGTCACGGGTTTTATTCTTAATATCGGCTGCTCTCTTCTGTTCAGCCTCAATCCTTTTTCTCTCAGCCTCTTCAGCTTCCTTCCTCTTTCTCTCAGCCTCAATCTGCTCTCTTATTTTTCTGTCGGCCTCAATCTTTTCGAGTCTCTTTCTTTCAGCTTCCGGATCCACTTTCTTTACCTCGGGAGCCTCCTCTGTGTCCTGAGTTAGGATGGCTTCTTCGTTCTGAATGTTTTGCGACACCTGCGGAGGAGGACTTGCGGGCTCGGTCTCGACCGGAGGAGCAGACGGTTCTATCATTCCAAGACCGGTCTCATCCAAACCGAAATTAACCAGGATTCCTTCTTCCGTTTCAGGCGGTTCGGGAGCGGTGAAGGCAACAATGATCAGAAGCACCATCGTAATCAGGCCGATTATTGATGTGCCGATGATTCCCTTATTCCTTTCGCTGGGAATATTCCTTATGCTGTTATTTAGCTGAGGTTGCAATTATCAGTTTATAATTATTTGCCTGAGCAATGTTAAGTACTGCCACAACTGTCTCGAAAGGTACGTTTTTATCCGCATGCAGCGAAATATATGTCTCGGGATTTGCTCCCAGCTTTTCCTTCAGGAGAGCTTCCATCGTCTCAAGCGTAACAGGCTGCTGTTCCAGAAAATACTTCTGATCGGCAGTGATTGAAATCGTTGTCTGCGGCTTTGCCGAGGTTTGTGTGCTGCCTTTCGGTAAAAGAAGCTTGAGGGCGGTAGGATGAACCAGCGTCGAAGTAAGCATGAAGAAGATGAGAAGGTTGAAAACAACATCTGTCATCCCTGTCGAGCTGAAACTGATACTTATTTTATTTCTTTGGGATAATGCCATGTCAACGACCTGTTTTTAATGGTTCATTCAGAATATCCAGAAATTCAGTCATCGTGGCCTCAAGGCTGAAAACAACCTTTTCAGTCCTGACTACCAGTGTATTGTAGGCAAAATAACCAAGGATTCCTACAATAAGTCCGGCGACAGTGGTTATCAGAGCTGTATAAATACCACCCGACATCATTGAAACATCAATATTGTTTCCTGCCTGTTCCATATTGTAGAACGATCGAACCATTCCAATTACAGTTCCAAGAAATCCTAGCATTGGTTCAGCTCCTGCAATTGTTGCCAGAGTGGGAAAGCCTCTTTCGAGTTTTGATATCTCCAGTTTGCCTACATTCTCAACAGCTGTTGAAATGTCGTGGAGGGGCCTTCCGAGCCTGCTTATTCCCTTCTCGATCATCCGGGCCGACGGAGAATCGGTCGATTTGCAAAGCGCCATAGCGGCATCTATCTTACCGTCATGTATATAGTCCTTTATCCTGTTCATAAAATTGGTATCCTGCCGTGATGCCCTTTTTATAACATAGAACCTTTCAATGAAAATGTAAGTGGCAATCAGGAATAAAAGGAAGATAGGTATCATAACCCATCCTCCCTTGATTGCAAAATCCAGGAGTGTCAGCCTCTGTGCAGCCGTAACCGCAGTTTCCTGTCCCTCCTGCATAAGTAATTGTAGAAATCCCATATTTCCCCTGTTATTAATTTATTATAAATGAATTAATTATCATGCTCCTGCAATTATTGCTCGTGCGAATGTATTAAAAAACGGAAAACCGGCCCAGTCTATTATTGTGTGTTAATAACATTATCACATTATTTATCAACTCTCATTCTTCCACCGTCACTTCCTCCTCTTTCCTGAATTCTGTGGGTGACTTTTTTTTAAAGATGTCTGACAATTTGTTGAAATCCTGCCTCAGAGAGAATCCCAGCCCCTGGGTGTAGGGTGCTCCCTTTCCGGTGTAGGGGTTGTTATATCTGTTGAAGACCTTGAATCTCAGTTTTTCTGTCAACCTGTATTCTATATCGAAATCTCCGATAAGAGGTGTCTCTTCAGTCTCTGTACCGGTAACATCGAAATTTCCGTTTATTGTTACCTTGTCATTTAGTAGCTGGGTAGAAAGGGCCACCTGGAGCTGTTGTGAACTTAAATCCTTGGTCCCGGGCGTATAAAGGAACCCTACGTCAAAATCGTTGCTGATCTGCGACAGCCAGTTGCTCAGCTGGTTCGATAGCATCTCGGTTGTTGTGACAGCCATAGCCGATGTTCCCGTTCCGGTAACTCCCGATGAGGCACGGTAGGAGGGATCAGCATAAAAGCTGTTCATCACAAGAAGGTAGATGAACTGCTTGCTCTTTTCCTCTTCGGTGGTTATGGCATTTCTAAGGTATGTCCTTGTCTCCTCGTCAGCATTCGGAAGATAGATGTTGAATCCGACAACAGGATTGAACAGGTTCCCTGAGAGATTTAGCTGGGGTTCAACCGGTATCCTGGCTTCATATTTGGGATCCTGCAGTATCGGAAACAGGATAGGAGAGAGAGATGTCTTTATATTCCTGTATTTTGCAGTGAGATCGATCTCAGCACTTTCTATATTTCCGTTGAAACTTATTTTCCCTCCTTTTTCAACTTCAAACTTTTTGTTGAGGATGTTTTTGAGTGTGAAAAGATAATCACCTTCCTCTATGGCGTAATCCCCGAAGATTTTGAATTCTCCATTCCTGTTAAGACTGATATTGAGCTTGCCGGAACCATTGCCCCTTATCACGTCACCTGCTTTGGGATCAATAAGGAGCTGCACCTCAGCATCGGGAGTGACATCCAGGTCAAAATTAAGCTCGAGCGACGATCCTGTCGATGTCGAGGCAGCGTTTTTAAGGTCCTTTTCCTTCGCCATCATTGCGGAGTCGTGATTAACGAAAGTGACGAAGGAAGATTCAGAAACCGACATGCCGGAATTGAGAGGTATGAAGAGGCTTGTCCCGCTTCCTGTTTTTGCAGAGATATCAAATGAAAGAGTGTTGGGACCGCTCTTTATTGTGGTCACACCCGAAACGTATGCGGTTCCATAGAAAAGCTCGTTGTCGCCCTGGCTTGTATTGAGTACAAGGCAGTCGTTCTTGTCCATATTGACTGTCAGATCAACAGTGAAATCCTTGAATGATTTATGATAAACGGCACCGGTGAGCACGGCGGTATTACCTTCTTCATCCGTTATCCCTGTATTCCTGAACCTGATTCCGCGCCTGTCGAACCGTATTGAATCGTTTATTGAATAGCGTGTCTGGAGATAATCGATCTTGAGTGACGTGTTTTCAGGCATGAGAGAGCCTGTGAGGACCAGCTCGCCAGGTGCCCCGGTGACCTTTACCCTGCCTGATACAGTACCCTTTATGTCGGACGCAAAAAAACTCAGAAGCGGATTGAGTGCATGAACTGGCAGGTTTGTAGCGACTCCGTCAATCCTGAATTGCTTGATACCGGGATCATAAAAGCCCGACAAATCAAAGTTTCTGAGGCCGTTCAGGTTGTTTCTCGCGCTCAGATCAGCAACTTTTTTCTGAGAATTCCACTGGGAAATAACCGATACATCCCCGTAATTACCGCCGAGTATTGAAAATCCGGCAATACTGAGGTCACTTTGGATGAGAGGATTCTTCAAAGCACTTGAAATCACAATATTACCGTTTACTACACCCCTGATGTCAAGAAGGAGCGGGTCCTTGACGGCATTTTCAGCCTGCTTCGCCGGACTGTTCAGGGGACTCAGGTCTATACCGTTAAACAACAGTTTCAGGGTGTCATTCTGATTCCCGGAAACAGAGCCGTCGGCAATATAGGAATGGGCTCCGCTTGAGACCACGAAACGGTTGATTTTTGTTGATGCTGAATCAATGAGGATCGATGACTTTCTTACTGTCCATGTTTTATTTGATGTGGTAACATCCGTTGAGTCGATGTCGATCCGGAGAAAAGATCCTGTTCTGCCGTCATCCCTGGGAATGAACGATCCCCTCGAAATAAAGGCCCCCTTACTTATTTTTCCGATCCTGTCATTCCAGTCGAGGTCGAAGTTGAATTTGTCCGATCCTGCATTGAAACCTGCCCGGAATTCCTTCAGGTCGGCTCTTCCCAGAACCAGCACCGATGTGCTCCTCAGGTCGGCCATAAATTCCGATTCCGAATAGAGCGCTTTCAGTGAAAAGTTGCTGAAGGTATTGTTCTTGAAAACAAGCTTTTTTGCATCTGCAGACACACTTATCAGGCTGTCCCTGTAAAATGATCCGTTAATGGTGCTCTTTTCTGAGAGAAGAAGGCCTGTCTTGAAGAAATTGTTCAGTTTGTCGGTGTTCCTGAATCTGACACTATATGTGAATTCATTTGCTGAAAGCCCGCCTGAAAGCTCAGGAGCAGTGAATTTTGAAGGAAGGAGGGTGGCCAGGGCTGATTTCAGAACCATCCCTATTTCGCCAAACTTATAATAGCCCCTCAGGTCGGCATCAACAAAATCGGTCTTTACGGAAAGGGCAGGCTTGCCGCCTTCATTAAAAGCCTTCAGGGTAAAGTCGTACAAATCGAGTTTGTTGCCGTATTTCTTTATCGTTGAATTAAGCAGCCTTATTTCACCGAAAAGGTTGTCGATGTTGTTTCCCCTGAAATTTGCAGTTGCCAGCATGGAAAGTCCAGCTGTGGTGTCGCTTTTGTCAAAATTCAGCCTGTAAAGGTTCGATTCAGCAAGATTGAGGGTTAAATCAAATTCGGGCAGCTCGTTGCTGAAGTCGAGCATTCCAAGCATATCCATCTTTATATTCCGGTCGGAGATTTTTATGTTTCCGTCCCAGGTCTTTTCAGTGAAGATTCCGTTGAGGGTAACATTCCTGTAAACATATTTATTGACTTCAACACTGTCTATTCTGCCTGTAAGTTTACCTGAAATATTTGTTGTTGAGGTTGCATAACCGTCAACATCTGTTTCCATGGTCAGTTTGCCCAGCATTTCCTTGTTGTCGGTAAGAAGGCCCAGATCGACATTTTCGCCCTTAACCAGACCCCTGATTCTGAAATTTCCCTTGCCCTCAGGTCTGAATGAGATGTCGGTTTTCAACGACCCGGCATCTGTTCCGATTTTACCATAGGTAACAAAATCGGTGGTAAAGCCGGTGAAACTACCTGCAAATGAGATGTTTCCAAGCTTTCCAATAACATCAGGCAGATTCAGCGCTTTTCCATTCCTGCGTATCATTTCCATATCTGAGGAATTAGTGCTGAGGCTGCCTATGCTAATATGGATGAAGGTGTCCTTAATATCAGGCAGACCCGACATGTCAAAATCGCATTCCAGCTTTGTAAAATCCCTGTATGCTATAGATATTCTTCTGCCGTTTATATCAGACACTGTTCCGGTAATTCTTCCCGATAATTCAACTGACTCTTTAAGGCCTCCGGCTGCCGGAAGAAAGTATCTCAGATCCGAGGCGCTTATAAGAGATTTTTCCAGGCTGACGTCGAGCCTCACTTTTTCAGTGAAGTCTCCGAATCCATCTGTTTCATCTCCCGAAAGGATCAGATGATTTGCATTTATTATTGAACTGTCGAGATACAGGAAGAGATCACTGAATAATATATCCTTCCCGGCAAGTGTCAGGCCGCTGTTCATGCTTCTTACAAGGAAACCTTTCGATTCCCCGAACCGGATGTCGTTTATTTCAAGCACGGTCGAATCGCCGCGAATCCTTAAATCCTCAGCTTCGCCGGTAATCCCCGACAGACGCAGATTGTTGAAATCGATAAGGGATTTCCCGGGCTTACGGGTCCTGTTAAGAAGGGTAAATTTCCCGTCTTTTATTGTTATTTTGTTAACAGAAAATTTTGATTCTCCTTTTTTGACTGTATCCTCCGGTGTTTTTAGCATGTTGAGATACCATGTGAGGTTCATCAGACCCGTTGTGTCAGTAATTAATGCAATTACGGGCTGATCGATATCCACATGGCCGAGCCTGATATTATTTCCTGCAAAGTCGAGCCTGAGGATGCCCGCAGATATCCTTTGTGAGTAGAGCATTGTATCATTGTTCTGGTCCTTGATGAGAAGATCGCTTAAAACCAGCTTGTTAAAGAAGGTGTATTCTACCCTGCCAACCGAGATTGTCGATTTTATCCTTTCCGAAAAATGACCGGTTATCCTGTTCACCATGAACGTCTGGACCTCAGGTATACGCAGAATAATGGAAGCCAGCGTTGGCACCAAAAGGATGATGCCAAACAGTATCATAAGATACTTAAATGATTTTTTAATACTTTTGAGCATTAAAATGCCTGAGCGTTCGGGTTTCAAAATAACCTAAAATATACGGAAAATCAAAGGAAGCATGGCGGTTACAATACTTGCGATAGAATCATCCTGCGATGATACCTCTGCGGCTGTCATAAGGGACGGTTATATACTCTCGAACCTTATAGCAGGCCAGGACATACACATGTCGTACGGGGGCGTTGTACCCGAGCTTGCTTCCAGAGCTCATCAGGCAAATATTGTGCCAGTTGTGGATCAGGCACTTAAAAAGGCCGGGGCCGATCCTGCTGAAATTGATGCGGTTGCATTTACACGGGGGCCAGGGTTGCTTGGATCGTTGCTTGTAGGCACCTCCTTCGCAAAGGGATTTGCGCTTGCAAGGAATATTCCACTCATCGAGGTGAATCACCTTCAGGCTCATGTGCTTGTGCATTTCATCCTTGCGAAGGACGGAAGGAACAGGCTGCCTGACTTTCCTTTCCTTTGCCTTCTTGTCTCCGGCGGACATACAAGGTTGATTGTGATGAAGAGCCATCTTGAAATGGAAATAATCGGAAATACAATTGACGATGCGGCAGGTGAAGCTTTCGATAAGTGCGGGAAGCTCATGGACCTCCCTTATCCGGCTGGTCCGATGATTGATAAGCTTGCGGCACAAGGCAATAAGAAGGCATTCGTTTTTGCAAAACCCCGGGTAAAGGACCTCGATTTCAGCTTCAGCGGACTTAAGACAAGCTTTCTTTACTTTTTACGCGACAGGCTCAAAGAGGATCAGCAGTTCATCGAAAAAAACAAAGCTGATTTGTGTGCCTCTCTCCAGGAAACTATTGTAAGCATTCTCATTTCAAAACTTGTGAAAGCTTCTCAACTGACAGGAATAAAGGAGATTGGCATTGCTGGCGGAGTGTCAGCTAATTCCGGCCTGAGAAACGGCCTTGTCAGGGAAGCGTCCAGAAGGGAGTGGAACCTTTATGTCCCTCCATTCTCTTATACAACTGATAATGCAGCCATGATCGGGATTACAGGATACTATAAATATCTAAGAGGTGAATTCGCAGGTCAGGATGTTGCCCCGCAGGCCAGTTAGGCCATTAGTCGAATTCAGCTCTGGCTGCATTGTACGTAACGCTTTACAATATGGAGTTAATGTTCCCGTTAATTCAGCATGAATGAATTGAGGATAGAGGCTACCAAAAGTTCACCTGAGATACTGTTGAATCCGGAAGGAATGATCAGGATCAAGGGACGGTCGATTCATGAAAAATCTCTGGATTTCTATAAACCTGTAGAGGATTGGGTAGACTCCTACATTCTTGACCCTGCAGAGGTTACATGCATCGATATGAACCTCGAATACTTCAACAGTGCAAGCGCCAAGTTCATGATACAGCTCTTTCAGAAAATCTCCCGCGTCAGGCTGAAAAACAAGAAATTCATTGTAAACTGGTACTATGAAGAGGGGGATGAGGATATATATGAAAGAGGCGAGTATTTTTCATCCGTCCTTCATATGCCTTTCAATTTCATAAAAACAGCCTGATTTACAGGCTGTTTTAGTTACCAGATTCCGTCACGGATTCAGTTCATGGAGGGATCACTTACCCTTCCCATGAATAATATTGAATTGGTGGATGTTTCCCTGATTATATACAAAAACGGATGATCCATCCTGAATTCAAGCGGGGGAGGAGGCATTGAGGTAGTTCCAACTGTCACAACCGTTGCTGCTGCAGCTTCAGTTCCTTCCTCATTTGTCTCGATGAAGGTCTGATGTACGACATCATTCAGCAGAAGATCATACTGTTCTGAGATATTCGAAAAATCAGCAAACTCAGTGAATGCAATTCCCATTCCCATATCCGAGAGTATGTCCTCCAGGGTTCTCTTGAATCCGTATTTGAATCTTGGAAAGGACACTTCAACCTCCTGTTCAGCCATCTGGTTAACCCACAGCTCATAATCACTGCTGTTAATGAGAGCAAGTGTACTGTTCAATCCTTCCTTGTCGTCGGGCAGAATGACATCCATTACATAGTTGCCCTGTCCATAAGGAAATTCGGCTATTTTGAAGCCATTTCCCTCAAATACCTTAAAGTCTTTCTTTTGCTTCATCACAGGCACCGTCACCTGTGAGTTTCCGGTAAGGAAGAAAGCTTCATCGACGGTTTTGGACTTGTCAAACTGAAGTTTCCATTGTCCCTTGAAGTAGATTGCATTGATCAGCAGCATTACAGTATTATCCGGCAATTGATCTATCATTTCCCTGATAAGTCCGTTGGTTTTTTCTTCGATCCAGCTATTCATCAGGCCGGGGGCTAACGGATCCCCGATGTCAAATGCTTTCGACTCGGCATCATAGTAACTGGTGAGCACGTCGATGAAAGCCTTTTTTACTTCAAAATCATCTTCTGTCCACACCGAGTTGGCAATTGATATAAGTACCTTCTTGTCAATTGTGAGCAGTGCGCTTGTGAGCGCCTTGTACGATTTGTTAAGCGTTTCCTGGTCAATGCCGTTGATCCTGAGAGCTTCCTGCATCGCATCCCTTGTTTCACCTGCAGCACCGTTTATTGTCATGGAAAGTGCATATGAAATGCTGAGGGGAGAGATCATTACATTCTGAACGGGTTCAGCCTTTTCAATAACCTTACCGAAGATGTCGAATGCGAACTCATTGCCTGATTCAATAATTATGGCCTGGGCTTCAGTCAGGTCAATGGGCACGGGATCAGTGACCGGATCATCCTCTTTCTTGCTGCACGACAACAAAAACAGCACAATTATAAGGAGGAAGGTCTGAGATGTAATTTTGATATTCGTCTTCATAATCAATCGATTTTGATTAATACTGCCATTTTGCATGGTTCCGTCGGGCCTGTTGCACAAAAATGGAACCGTTAACATATAACGGTTGGGAGTGACGTTTTGTGACAGATTATGGTCAAAAATCGTGCTGCCTGGTTACTTTTTTCTTTTCTGTTTCCGGTTTGCGTCAATGTACGCCTTGAGATAGATACCTGAGACAGTCAGGAGTATCAGGCTTAAAACAAGAAGAACTATAAAGGAGAAGATTGTAGTTTTTTCAGTTCCGGGGATTGGATCCCTGAGTCTCAGGACGTATCCAAGGATTGCAAAAAAGAAGATTGTAAGTGAAACTGCAAAGGCAAAAACAGCCGAAGTCAGGTTGAAAATCCTGGTTGATTTGTAATACTTGCTGTTCTTGAATTGATTGAATGAGCTTCTGGCGTAGTACTGTGCACGCTGGCGCGACCGGTCCTGTCTGTATTTTCTCCACTCCTCAACTACCCTGAAATAGTCCTGATCATCAAGTTGTCCCTTCCCGTGGTTTGTCATAAGGAAATCATAAGCCTCAGTGGCTTCAATGAATTTTTCCTTTGCTCCCGGAGCCTGGTTTATGTCGGGATGATACAGCCTCGCTTTCTTTCTGTAAGCTTTCCTGATGTCTTCAAGCGATGAATTCATCGGGATGCCAAGCACGCTGTAATAGTCGGATATGAGCATTCACTTTTCCTTTCGTGATTAGACGATTCCTGTAAATCCCATGAAAGCCAGAGCGAGAATACCGGCGGTGACCAGTGAAATGGGAACACCTTTCATACCATTGGGAATATCGACGAGTTCAAATTGCTCCCTTAAGCCTGCGAGAATTATTAAGGCAAGTCCGAAACCAAGCGCTGTAGCTGCTGAGTAAACAACCCCTTCGAGCAGATTGTAATCTTTCTTTATCACCAGAATTGCCACACCGAGAACAGCGCAGTTTGTTGTGATCAGAGGCAGGAAAATGCCGAGAGCCTGGTAGAGCGGCCTGCTGATCTTCTTGAGAATTATTTCCACCATCTGAACCAGCGCTGCTATCACGAGTATGAAGGTGATTGTCTGCATGAAGGAAATGCCAAGTTTGTCAAGGACATAAACCTGGATGAGGTATGTTACAATAGTAGCCAGTACCATCACGAAAGTTACTGCAGCCGCCATGCCCAGAGCGGTGTTGACTTTGGTCGATACTCCAAGGAAGGGGCACACCCCGAGAAACTGAGCCAGAACGATATTGTTTACCAGGAGGGCTGAAATTATTATCAGTATGTATTCCATTGGATGTAGGATTAATTCTGCTTGATCTTATTTACAAGTGCTATCATGTATCCGAGGGCTATAAAGGCTCCTGGAGCAAGAATGAAAACAAGGATGCCGTCGCCCTGGATGAACTTATGCCCGAAAACAGCGCCGCTTCCGAGGATCTCCCGGAAGGCGCCCAGTATGCCAAGGGCAAGAGTGAATCCCAGCCCCATTCCGGCCCCGTCGATGAACGATGACCACACTGAGTTCTTGCTGGCAAATGCTTCGGCCCGGCCAAGCACAATGCAGTTTACAACTATCAGGGGAATGAAGATGCCAAGAGTCTTGTAGAGGTCAGGTACGTATGCCTGCATTACAAGGTCTACAACTGTTACAAAAGAGGCAATAACCACTATGAATGCCGGTATCCTGACCTTGTCTGGGATCAACTTTGACAACAGCGATATAACGACATTTGAACCTATAAGCACAAATGTTGTGGCAAGTCCCATGCCCAGACCGTTCAGTGAGGAGGATGTTGTTGCCAGCGCAGGGCAGGTCCCGAGAACCATAACAAGGATGGGATTCTCCTTCAGTAGTCCTTTTGTGAAATTTTGAAGCTGATTCATTTTTTGTCTCCTTTCTGAAGCGTGTTATAAGCCCTCTGAACTGCATCGCAGAATGCCCTTGAGCTGATTGTGGCTGCCGTGATCGCATCAACGGGGCCTCCGTCCTTTTTTACACTCAGTCTGAAATCCGCCGGATTCTTGTTAGTGAACTGATCCTTGAATTCAGGTTCAGCCATCTTTGTTCCAAGCCCGGGCGTTTCCTTGTGTTCCAGGACGGTTACATTTATTATTGTACCGTCGGGCCTGAAACCTGCCATCAGGGTTATGTTTCCGCTAAATCCTCTGTTTGTATAAGTATTTACTGCGTAGCCAATGATCTCATTATCTTTTTTTGCAGGGTAAACCTCAAGGCTGTCTCCTTCGCCGGTGGGAAGAAGGAACATTTCATCGTTGGGGTTATTTGTGAAATCAGGCACCACCTGCTTGATTGCATTGAGCTTCTTATTAAGGTTCGACAGGGCAATGGGTTCCTTTGTCATTTCATAAACAAACCCCAGCAGCGCTGATGATACCATAGCAATAAGCGTAAGCGAAACCGCCATGTTCCTGAAAGTTGATTCAGTTTTAGCCATTTTTAACCTCCTCCCCAAATCGCCTGGGTTTAATATAAGCATTCATCAGAGGGACAAATGCATTCATAATAAGTATCGCGAAAGATACACCCTCGGGGTATGCCCCGTAGACGCGTATCACCACTGTTATTATTCCGATCCCGCAACCGTAGATAAGCATCGCCTTCGGCACCATGGGAGATGTAACGTAATCAGTGGCCATATAAATTGCTCCGAGAAGGACTCCTCCTGCAAGAATATGAAACATCGGATCGGCATTTTTTTCAGGATTTACAAGCCACAGGATGCCTGTAAATACTGCAATGCTTCCGACAACGGCAACAGGAATATGCCATGTGATCACTTTCCTCAGCAGAAGCCAGATAAATCCGATAAGCAATGCCGCTGCAGCAACTTCGCCCATCGATCCTCCGATGTCGCCGAGGAACATCTGTGCCGGTGAAGGAAGTTGTCCCATGATTTCAGTGAGCGATTGTCCCCTGGCAAGCCCTCCCTTTAATATTGCAAGCGGCGTGGCACCTGTTACCGCATCCAGGTAACCAGTCCCCAGTCCCTTAGGCACCGGCCATGTTGTCATCTGCACGGGGAACGATATAAGCATAAAAACTCTTCCAACAAGTGCGGGGTTGAATGGATTGTTTCCAAGTCCTCCGAAAGTCATCTTGGCGATTGCTATCGAAACAAAGCTCCCGATAACTATTATGAGCACAGGGATGTTTGAAGGAAGGTTAAAGGCAAGGAGAATACCTGTCACAAGGGCTGAACCGTCGGTAACTGAGACCGGTTTTTTAAGCACGAACCTCTGTATCAGATATTCGAACAGCAGGCAGGAAATAACGGATGTAGCTGTCACAATCAATGCCCCGATGCCAAAATAAAAAACTGAGACAATGAACGCAGGTATAAGTGCAATTACAACATCGGTCATCAGCTTCCGGGTTGATTCCTTACTGTGCGCGTGGGGAGACGGGGCTATATTCAGCATATTAGTCATAGGTCAGATGAATTCTGTTTATTTTAATACTTTCTGGCGGGCCATTCGTATCACAGTTGACTTGCCGAGCCTGATGTAATCCAGAAGAGGCCTGCCGGCCGGACAGGTAAAACTGCAGGAGCCGCACTCCATGCAATCGGTTATTCTTTCCTTTTCGGCACGTTCAAACATGCTCCTTTCCGAAAGTGTCATCAGCAGGTAGGGTTCAAGGTGTATCGGACACACCGAAACACACCTGGCACACCTGATGCACGGATTGACTGCCTTCCTTACTGCTTCAGCGGCGGGCACGAGAATTATTCCCGACATGCCTTTTACAACAGGGGCGTCGGTGTTGCTTACAGCCTTGCCCATCATCGGCCCGCCGTTAATGATTTTTCCCGTTCCGTCCGGTATCCCGCCGACAGCTTCCAGAACCCGTGAAAGGGGAGTCCCTATCCTGACCATGTAGTTGCCGGGCTTTGATACCGATTTCCCGGTTACAGTGACAACCCTTTCGATAAGCGGCTTGTTTTTCTGAACCGCTTCATAAACGGCAAATGCCGTTCCTGCATTATGGACCACAGCCCCTACATCAACAGGCAGTCTGCCCGACGGGACTTCTCTGTTGATCAGGGCTTTTATTAGCTGTTTTTCAGCACCCTGGGGATATTTTACCTTGAGTGGGTGAACGGTTATGCCTTTAAATGATGAGGCAAGCGATGTCATGCGGGCTATTGCATCAGGCTTGTTGTTCTCGATGCCTATCATGGCTTTTTCAACCTTCAGGGCCTTCATAAGGATACTGATGCCAACCAGTATTTCTTCCCCCTTCTCAAGCATCAGCCTGTGGTCGGAAGTAAGATAAGGTTCGCATTCCACTCCATTGATAATAAGTACACCACATTTTTTTCCTGAAGGAATGTTCAGCTTGATGTGCGAGGGGAAGGTGGCACCGCCCATTCCCACTATACCCGATTCAAAGCACTTTTTTACTATATCTTCCGGCGACAGCCTTATGTCCCTTACAATATTAGTGCTCCGGTCGATGGTGTCGAGCCACTCATCGCCTTCCACATCTATGAATACAGCATTCTGCTTCAATCCGGAACTGTCGGCGGCAGTCTCTATCTTGCTTACCTTGCCTGAAACCGATGAGTGAACATTGGCCGATACGAATCCTTTTCCTTCTGCTATAAGCTGACCGGTTTTTACCGTGTCGCCCTTCGCAACAACAGGATTGGCGGGTGCGCCAATGTGCTGTGACAAAGGAATGACGACGTTCCCGGGAACCGGAAGATACTCAATCGGAATACCGGCTGTCAGCTTGTTCTCGGGTGGATGAACACCTCCTGTTGGGAATGTTTTGAGCACAATTATTCAGTTTAAGTTTTCATTACTAAGCTTTTACCGCTTCAACCTCCGCTTCGGCCTTTGGTTTTCTCGGCGGAAAATTGACCTCAATTATTGCATTTGTGGGACACTCCACAGCGCATTTCCTGCAAAATGTGCATTTTGCAGCGTCGATATATGCAAGATTGTTCTCAAGGGTAATGGCGCTAAACGCACAAACCTTCTGACATTTGCCGCACCCTATGCATGCAACCTTGCAGGCTCTTCTTGCAGGTCCTCCCTTGTCACAATTGGAGCATGCCACATATATTTTCCTGTCTTTTTTGGCTTTTTTGCGTAACTCTATAAGATTTCTCGGGCACGCCTTGACACAGGCGCCGCAGGAAGTGCATTTTTCATCCGAAATCTCCGGCAGCAGCGAAACCGGATTGATGTGCAGCGCATCGAAAGCGCACGCCCTTTCGCAATCTCCGTATCCGAGGCACCCGTAGCTGCAGTCGGTATCTCCGATGTAAAGGCTTTGAACTATCCTGCAGTCTGATGCTCCGTTGTAAACTGAAGTCCTTGGACGGTAATCAGGCGATCCGTTGCATTTCAGTACTGCAACCGTCGGATCGGAAACCGGAGGTGTTCTTCCCAGGATGCCCGCAATGTCTCCCATAACGGAAGCACCTCCTACCGGACAGGTAAGACCTTCAAAGCTGTCGGATTTTACAATGGCCTCCGCCAGATTCCTGCATCCGGCAAAACCGCAGCCGCCGCAGTTGGCTGCCGGCAGAAGAGCCTGAACCTCATCAATCCTTGGATCCTCGTATACCTTGAATTTCTGAGCGATAAAATAGAGAATGACAGCCGCCAGAAATGCCAGCAGGCTCAGACTGATTATCGTTATTATAATTATCGGACTCATCAGTATTATGTTTTTAAGGTAAAGGTGAAACTCCGGTCGATCTTATTCCGGAACAGGTAAAGGATAAGAAACCACGGAAGCAGCAGGGCAATTGAAATCAATCCTGTTGTAAGTTCATTAATGGATAAGGATTGAAGGATTAAGAGTCCGCCAACTACAATGAAAAAAGGCACCAGGTAGCTGAGTACGACTGCTCTCATTCCCGCCGATTCCTCCATCTGAACTGTTACCCTGTCGCCCGGAGATACATCGTACCTTCCCTTTATGTCGATTATTTTCTCCTCATTTTCCGTCATCCCGCACTTTCCCCGGATCTGACAGCCTGCACATGCAGCGCAGGAGACTATGCTGACAACAACCGAATCGATGCCAACTTCCTTTACCGTCCCGTCATGCTGTATCTTGTCTTTTAAAACAGATTCTTTCATCTGAACATCAGCCCTGTTTGAAGAGGTCAAATTTATCAAAGCTTAATTTATTAGAACTGTTTTTTATCAGGTTTTAATTTTATCAAAATTATTTAAAATCATTCTAATTAGCTGATGTTGCTCCAGGATTGGTTTATGCTGAACAACCTTCCCAGTTCGGAAACCAGGACAAAATTCTCCTCATTTCCCAGTGTCGGATCTTTAGCCAGTATGCCTTCTGCAATATTCCTGACATGTTCGATTATCTGCCCGTCCTTGCCAAGACTGGCGATCTTAAGGTCGAACGGAATTCCACTCTGTATTGTGCCTTCTATGTCACCCGGTCCCCTGAGACGCAGATCCGTTTCGGCAATTTCAAACCCGTCTGAAGTCCGGACCATTACTTCAAGTCTTGCAATGGCCTCTTTCGAAAGTTTGTCTGAAGTCATGAGAATGCAATACGACTGATCGGCACCCCTTCCAACCCTTCCCCTGAGCTGGTGAAGCTGGGAAAGTCCGAACCTTTCAGCGCTTTCGATCACCATAACCGAAGCATTCGGAATATCAACCCCGACTTCAATTACCGTGGTTGCAACAAGGATGTTTGCGTGTCCTTCCTTAAAGAGTTTCATTGAGGTTTCCTTCTCAGCCGGTGTCATCTTGCCATGGACAATGCTGATGCAGTATTTAGGGGCAGGAAACACTCTTGAAATTGTGTCCCATCCATCCTCCAGATTCTTATAGTCCATCTTCTCTGACTCCTGAATCAGAGGGTAAACTACGAAAATCTGCCTTCCTTCATCGATCTGCTTCCTGATGAAACCAAATACCTTGTTTCGTTCCGGGTCTGTAAAGTGCATGGTTTTTATCGGAACCCTTCCCGGGGGCAGCTCATCAATAACCGAAACATCCAGGTCACCGTAAAGAGTCATGGCAAGAGTTCGCGGAATGGGAGTGGCAGTCATTACAAGGATATGCGGAGGATTGGCACTCTTTTCCCACAGCCTTGCACGCTGGGCTACCCCAAACCGGTGCTGCTCATCGATAATTACCAGACCCAGGTTGTTGAATATGACATTTTCTTCAATAAGGGCATGGGTGCCAATCAGAATATGAAGCGATTTGTCCCTTAGCGATTCATCAATTTCCTTTCGAAGACTCTTTTTTGACGATCCGGTAAGCAGGCTGACGTTTATCCCTATCCCTTCCAGCATCTGGCATATGGTGTTATAATGCTGGTTTGCAAGTATCTCGGTCGGAGCCATAAGGCATGCCTGGTATCCGTTGTCAATTGCGATCAGCATGCTCATAAGGGCTACAAGTGTCTTTCCGCTTCCCACATCCCCCTGGAGGAGCCTGTTCATCTGCCTGCCGGAGCCAAGGTCCCTCCTTATCTCCTTCATTACCCTTTTCTGAGCTTCAGTAAGAGAAAAGGGGAGGTTGTTGTAATAAAAGCTGTTGAAATGCTCCCCTACACTGGAGAAAACAAATCCCTTGTATTTACGCGAACGGATTGTCTTGAATCTTAACAGGTTGAGCTCAATATAGAAGAGTTCTTCGAATTTCAGCCTGTACCTGGCTCTCTCAATTTCCGCATTGCTGGCCGGAAAATGTATTTTATGAATTGCATCATGAAGACTCATAAGATTATGACCTGAAATCAGATAGGAGGGGAGGGTTTCAGGAATCCTGTATTTTAGCTGCTTCAGGATCGACCCTATAAACTTGCCCAGGGTTTTTGAGGTGATAAACTGGTTCTTCAGCTTTTCGGTTGTGTTGTACTGAGCCTGCAAAGCTGATGTGATCCTTGCTGATACTTTTTCCAATGCCTCAATCTCAGGATGGATAATATTGACTACACCGTTGAAAACACCGGGTTTGCCGAAAACTATGTATTCCACATCCGGAACATAAGTTCCCATTATCCACTTTGTGCCCTTGAACCATATGAGCTTAATGATGCCTGTTTCGTCCTGAAAATCGGCAACAAGCCGTTTACCCTTTCCCTGCCCTTCGGTGTAATAACCCTTTATGTATCCTTTAACCTGGACAAGCGGAATATCGGGCTCAAGCTCAGCAATCTTGTAGTACCTGGTCCTGTCGATATACCTGTATGGAAAATGATAAAGCAGATCCCTGAACGTAAGAATGCCGAGTTCCTGGTTAAGCAGCTCAGCCCGTTTGGGCCCAACGCCCTGAAGATAGGTTATGTTCGTTTCGAGAAAATCCTGCATTTTCTGTCCGTGGAAAAAGTAAGTAAAATGATACCCGAAAATAATTATTTTTGGTGACCTGTCCTAACATTAAAAATCACACCGCCCATGGACTTGTCCTGCGTCCCGGATTACCTCAATTACCTTGCATTTTCAAGGCACCGGAGCGGACATGGTATTCACAGTCCGTTTTTGTTCAGCCTTGTTTCAGATGTTTTCCGGAATAAAATCGATCCCGATATTGTCTGTACTATTGAAAAGACAAGAGTAAGTATGCTTGCAGATACCAGAACAATAAATGTAACTGATCTGGGCGCAGGCTCCAGAATTATGAAAGCGAAACTCAGGAAAGTGTCCGACATTGCCAGATATTCATCAGTTCCGAAGAAATACGGGATACTCCTTGCCAATATGGCTCGGAGTTTCGGCAGATCAGGAATCCTTGAATTCGGAACTTCGCTCGGAATCAGCACCATGTACATGGCTGCCTCAATTCCTGACGCGGAGATCATTACAATGGAGGGATGCCCGGCGACCTCAGAAATTGCGAATGAAAACTTCAGAAAGTCGGAGCTTAACAATATCACCTCATTGACCGGATCATTCGATGAACTCCTTCCGGAGTTAAGAAGGAAGGGAGTATCACCCGGACTTGTCTTTGTCGACGGGAATCACCGCAGGGAGCCGGTGTTGAAGTATTTTAACGAGGTTACCGAAATGTCGGGGCCGGAAAGTGTAGTTATTCTTGATGATATTCATTCATCACGGTCTATGTCGGATGCCTGGAATGAGATTAAAAAGCACGAAAAAGTCACCTCCTCAGTGGATGTTTTCCGGATGGGAATGGTGTTTTTCAGGAGTGGAATGGCACGTTACGACTACACTGTCAGGTATTAACAAAAATTAAGTTTATATAATTTCTTATTTAATATAATTAGTCTAATTTCGAAACTTCAAATCAAGGTGCACTATGGATAAAGTAATTGAAATTCATGATATTGTTAAGAACTATCAAATAGGTTCAGTAATAGTGAGAGCATTGAGATCTGTTTCTGTCACAATAAACAGAAATGAATACGTTGCAATTATGGGCCCTTCCGGATCCGGAAAATCGACTCTTATGAACCTGTTGGGATGTCTTGATACCGCGACCAGCGGTGTATATATCCTGAATGGTACTGATGTGAGCAAGATGGAGGATGATTACCTGGCAGAGATAAGGAACAAGGAGATCGGTTTTGTCTTCCAGACATTCAACCTCCTTCCGAGATATACCGCCCTTGAAAACGTTACCCTGCCCTTGATTTATGCGGGAGTCCCAAAAGCAGACAGGGAAAAGGTGGCTGTAGATACGCTGCAGCAGGTTGGTCTGGCCGACAGGATGGAACACAAACCGAATGAATTGTCGGGCGGTCAGCGTCAGCGTGTTGCTATTGCAAGGGCCCTGGTGAACAAGCCTTCAATCATTCTCGCCGATGAGCCGACCGGAAACCTCGACAGCAAAACATCTATAGATATAATGGGATTGCTGGATGCAATTCATAAAGCCGGTAATACGGTAATTGTGGTTACCCACGAAGAGGATATTGCCAGGCATGCGGAAAGAATAATTAGGCTGTTTGACGGTGAGATTGCTTCCGATGTTCTGAATAAGGAACGGATCAAATACTCATAGACCAAATCATGAATGCCCATGAAGATCTATACCCGTTCAGGAGATGATGGCTCTACTTCACTGGCGGATGGACAAAGGGTTCCGAAATTTCATCCAAGAATAGAAGCTTGCGGTACTATTGATGAACTTATCTCCTGGATAGGCCTTCTGAGGGGATTCCACGAAAACGAAAGCAGAATTCAGACACTTTTGTTCATCCAGGACAACCTGATGAGATTCGCTGCATTACTGTCCTTATCCGGTACGGATGAATCGGAAACCGGGGACGGGATGTCTGCTCACGAAAGTATTCTTTTCCTTGAAAATGAGATTGATGCACTGGAAAACAAACTGCCTCCGCTTGATCATTTTATCCTGCCCGGCGGTCATATCCTTGTTTCATACTGTCATATCGCCCGATGCGTCTGCCGCAGGGCCGAGAGAAAGGTTTTTCTGGTCAATAGCACGGCTAAAATTCCGTCTCCGGTCTGTAAATTCCTTAACCGGCTTTCGGATTATTTGTTCGTTTTGGCCCGCACTATAAGCATGGATGTTGATAATGATGAAGTTAAGTGGCAGAGATAGACTCTGAAAAAACTTCATTTTTTCTCTTGTTTATTAAATAAATTAATCTATATATTTGCAAACTTTTTTTTAAACAAAATCTAATCACAAAAAATGTATTGGACACTTGAATTAGCATCAAAACTCGAAGATGCTCCTTGGCCTGCCACAAAAGATGAGCTGATTGATTTCGCCATAAGGTCAGGTGCCCCCATGGAGGTTATTGAAAACTTACAGGAAATTGAGGATGAGGGAGATATTTACGAAAGTATTGAAGATATCTGGCCCGATTATCCATCAAAGGATGATTTCTTCTTCAACGAAGATGAATACTAAAAGAAAGGCTGGTGCAAAACCAGCCTTTTATTTTTTAAATATGTCCTCCATTTTTTTAGGTCTTATCGAATCCTGCCAGGTAAATCCTTCAAGTCTGAGCTTTAGCGGATCTGCCTCCGATGGGGGATCGATAAATCCTTCAGGATTCTGGTACTCGGCTATCTCTACAATCTTCCCGTCTTCAACCTGAATTTCAATCCTGGCACATTTAGCCTGATTGACTCCAACAATCTGTTCGCCGTCAAGAAGGTAGTAAATGGTCTCGCCATTTCCCTCCACGTCGATCTTGTACAGCTCATTATCCCTGAAGTAACCGGTAAGTGATCTGCCCTTAACCTGATTGAAGCGTGTATCATCAACCTGGCTTGTAACAAAAGCCGAATTATATAATTCCAGCCTGTCAGCCTGCCTGTTCTTAGTGAATATCGCTATTGAATCGGAAACGAGCTGGTTTTCTTCCGACCAGAGCACAGGCAGGGTATAAAGTCTGATTACCGAATCGCGGAACGAGTAGGCGAGGGAGTCGCATTTTGCCTGAAGATCGTTACTGAAGATCTTGCAGTTGTGGTAGGCCCTCATCAGCCTGTAGTCCTTCATGGCTGAGTCGGATCGGGTTACGGCGCTTATCGTGTCGGCGTGGAGGAAGAGCGAATCCTCCTTCGACACCTGGATGAACAGGGCTTTTTTCGTGACCATAAATCGCTCAGGCTTCTCATAATACCATGCATAATCGCCCTTTACAATCAAGTTGTTTGTTGTATCTGTAATGCTTGTATTGTTAAAGGCAAGACCGTATCCGTTCAGATCATCATAATAGAGCGAATCTCCCCTTATTACCTGTTGCCTGTTGTCGATGACTGCATTCTTCCAGATCCGCGATATGTCGTTTTTTGTGTCGTACCAGCCTTTCTCACAATAGAGGTAGATGCTGTCTCCTTCCAATTCGGAGGGACCCGTGAAAAAAGCAGTTTCGGTCTGAGTGTTATAATCCATTGTATCAGCCTTCATTACATAATCCGGATTGACTATGTTGACGCTGTCCTTGAAATGGAAAAGATTCTGTGCCACGTAATATATGCCGATTATGCTCGTAAGCGTGTTCTCGGCGTTGGTTATCCTTCCTCCAGTGTTGTACCGGGCAATATCGTTGGCAACGTCATATTCCACTGCCTGTGTGAAAAGATGAGTCTCCTTGTCGATCATTTCCACATTCCCGTGAACCGATGCCTGCCGCGTCATTCCGTCGTAAAAGAGGCTGTCGCCATAAAGATGCAGGGTATCTCCCTGAAACATGTGGATTCTTCTGAAAGCCTTAACCTGATTAACGCCAGGATAAAACCAGGCGCTGTCGCAGGTCATGAATATATCCTCCTGCTTAAGGGAAACGTTCCTCAGAAGCCTTGTTACCCTTCTTCCGGTGCTCTTTTCTATTTCATCGATCCCTTCATCGGCATTAAGAACCTCAATCATTTTCTTTCCGGGTTTCTGTTGTACGGGCAGATCCTGGCTGAAGAATGATTGTGAAATAAGAATGATACCCGCCAGAAGCAAGGATCTTCTGAAGAATCCTGAAGAAAGCCATGTTTTCAAAGATGCTATTTCAGCCATCCTGATTCAAGAAATTTGCATGATTTGAACTCATCACTGACCCTGATATAGGTAGTCTCTATCTTTTTCATGATCCAGGTCTGGTACGACGACTGCCTTTCTCTCATCATTGTTGCATTGTAGAAATACTGGTAATCATCCTTCAGATTTGCCCGGTGTGCAGGTATCTCATCGTCCAGTTTTACTACCCTGAAAACAACATTCCCGATGTCATCGGTGGTCTGGAATGGCTCTGATATCTCACCCACCTTCATATCCCTGACCCTTGTATACATATCCCTGTTCAGCTCATCAAGCGAGAACCAGTTGATTCTCTCTGCAGGATTGGTGCTTACCATTTTTCCGCCGTTGATCCGGCTGTCGATGTGAGTGGAGAACCTTATAGCTGCATCTTCGAATTTAAGGCTGTCCTTGCGAATAAGTCTTGTCAGGCTGTCGAGTCTGGCAAGCGCCTCTTCGGAATCCCCCGGCTTAACCTTTGGCCTGATGAGTATATGCCTTGTATTCAGGAGATCTCCTTTCTTGTCGATCATCTGGATAATGTGGAAGCCGTATTTTGATTCAACGATTCTTGAAACAGTGTTCGGTGAGAGGCTCCATGCAGCATCGGCATAGGGTTTTTCAAGTTCACCCTTGAGCTTGTAACCAACTTCGCCTCCGTTTATGTATGAACCGTCTTCTGAATTTTGAATTGCAAGCAGTGCGAAACTCTTGCCTGCCAGGATCTGACTGCGGATATCAAGCAGCTTCTGCCTTGCTTCCGCCTTGTTTTCCTCATTCCTGGGGGGATCGAGCTGAATAATGCTGATCTGAACCCTCGACGGGATAACCGGCAGGGAATCCCTGGGTATTGAATTAAATAATCTTCTGACATCGTTGGGAGTTACCTTAAGATCTGAAGTGATGGTGCTCTGAACTTCCGATACTGTCTGGCTCTCCAGCAGCGCCTTCCTGACATCCCTTCTTATCTCAACCATGCTCTTGTTGAAGGATTTCTCAAGGGCCTCCTCGCTTCCTGCAATTCTTATTGCATCGTTGATCTGCATATTCAGATCAGTTTCTACCATGTCATCCGTGACGATTATGCTGTCGATCCTGGCCTGATCCACAAAAAGCTTAGCGATAAGCAATTCCTGGAAAGTATTGCAGCGAAGATCATCCACCCTTGCCCTTGGGTTGCTCCTTCTCAAATCCATAACGCCATTTTCCACATCCGAAAGGTAGATTACCTCATTCCCCACAATAGCAGCAACCGACTCAACAAGTGTCTGTGCATTTGAAGATACAACACACAGCATCAACCCTGCAACCGCAAATAAAACTGTCCTTTTTCTTCTCATTTTATCAGTAAATCTTAAAACTGTTTTGCTTTAATCCTTCATTATAAATTCCATTCTCAAGTTCCTGGAGAAATTCAATCCGGCGGTTATTCCAGATAAGCCTCCGGATATCTTCCATGACATATTCAAACGGAGCAAGCGTTCCTCTCAGCCTGAAGTCATTAATTGCCACAAGGTAAACTGATGCCGAATCGCGTGCTTCATGAAATTTGGTCCATCTCAGAAAGTTCTCCTGGTTTGGAATCTCGTCCTTCATTTCAACCGATAGCTTGTCCATTGTTATCCAGCCTTCATTAAAATCATCGAATCGCTCGGCGAACTGGTAGCACAGGCTTTCAAGTTCCTGAATATCTTTTTGTTTGTCGGACCTTATCAGCGTCCTGAATTTCCACATGCCGGGTGTTTCAACAGGTAGCTTGATGAACAGGGCCTTTACGATGTTAGAGGTCAGCATAAATCCTTCCCCGTTTCTCTCGTAGTAACGTTCCATCTCTTCCCGCGAAATGATTGTGTCCATTTTCTGGATCATCATCATGCTCTGGTATTCATGCACAACAAGGTTGCGTCTTGTTTCAGCCACCTGGTAATCGATCTCCTCCATCTGCTCGGGAGACATATTGTCTGCAGCCTTCTGAAACAAAAGCTCCCGTTTTGCCCATTTATTTATGTAGTTCTGGACATAAGCTGCGCTGTCGGCTGGAGAGTCGGTGGTTACCCCATTCATCGGTATCTCATCCAGGAAAAGAACCCTGTCTCCGGCTTTGGCAATGGCTGTACGCCGCGGCTGGCCATTGCCGCTATTGCAGGCATAAACGGTCAGTAGCATAATTATGAACTTAAAAATCCTATTCATTAGCCAGTCTTTTTTTAACTTCTTCAAAAACCTGATCGTCGATTTTTACAGCGTATTTGCTCTTTAATTCCCTGATCCATTCTTCATTAAGCCAGTCCTGGTAGCTCGAGATGACATCTGCCTGAACTTCACTGAAGGGCAGAGGAGAAGCCGCACCGTTTCTTTCAGCCGGAAACTTGTCCTTGTTAAGCTCATAATGCTTCATTAGACCTGCTGAATCCTCCTGAATCCTGTTCCAGACCTTATCCGATGATATCTCGAAAAGAAGTATCCCGTCGTGAAACTCTTTCATAAGATATTTGAAGTCGGGATGCTTCTTTTCAAGGATGGAATCCTCATATTTCATGATTTCCTCAGAAGCTATCGATTCAAGTGACTCATCAATAAAGTGAGCGGGATTGTCGGTCTCAATAACCCTGCCTCTTTTTTCAAGGTACGATGCAAAATCTGGTGCAGGCAAACCCTGACCGGCAAAAGAGCAGATATTCCCTTTGGGGATCCGTCTGGCTGGATACTTTGACTTTCCCCGGATTATGAGGGTGTCGGTGTTTTCTATAAACCAGTTTCTTACTTCAGGAACCACCCTATATTCATATTCCTTCTTCAGTCTGTCTATGAACGACTTTTTCCCCAGCGAAACCAGGTCGGTCTGATTCAGCCTGCTCTCAAGGAATGGCTTTGCCTCTTCATAGGTGCCGGGCCCCTTTCTTTCGAGGAGTTTGATTATATGAAACCCGTACGGAGTCCTGACCGGCTTTGTGTATTCCCCCGTATCCTTTATTGCGAATGCTGCCTCAGAGAAATCATTTATAATCTCTCCGGCTCCAAACCAGTTCATCTCTCCTCCGTTTGCCGCAGACTCCCTGTGGTCGGATTTTTCAGAGGCAAGCTCTGCAAATGATTCACCTTTCCGGAGCCTTTCATAAATCTGATTGATTTCACCCTCAGCCTTGCTGACTGCCTGCCCGTCTGATCCGGGAGGAACAGATTTCATTATGTGTGCAACCCTTAACTTTCCTCTCGACGGCCTGCGGTCGATAACTTTAATTATATGATAGCCGAACGGTGTTCGAACAGGCCCGGAGACTGCCCCCGGCTGAAGACTGTAAGCAGCATCTTCAAAGGGTGTGATCATCTGGAATGCTGTAAAATAGCCCAGACTGCCGTTGTTGATCGTCGCCGATTTGTCATCGGATTCGGATAAGGCCACTTCTCCGAACGGCTTTCCTTCAAGAATTCCTTTTCTTATTCCGACTGCCTTTCTGTATGCCTGCAGTGTGTCGTCAGGAGCAGCATCCCGGGGACAGTTGACAAGTATATGAGATGCATTTATCTCCTCCAGGTAACGCTGGTAGGCTTTCCTGAGTGTCTTTTCCCTTATATCGGGATCGGTCAGCCAGGTTTGCGCCAATTGATTCCGGTACCCTTTGAGTTCTTCCCTGAAGGCTATTGTAGTATCATAACCGTGTTCAACCGCATCTGCAACCTTCAGTTTGAAAGCAATGAACTGTTGAAGATATTCATCAATCTCAACCCTGTATGCCGGATCAAGGCTCTTGTTGAACATTCTGACAAACTCGCCCGCCTCGACATCCATTTTTGCCACGGTCATAAGTATCTTTTCATCGGCATTTTGAGAAAAGCCGGTTGAAAGAGACAGAATGATCAGTATATGGCTCAGGATTGATTTTTGTCTCAT
>JAVEXG010000069.1:0-3109 GCA_034004115.1 Bacteroidales bacterium
ATGAGGCAGAACGGGCACAGCCTGAGCTTCACCGAACGCTATTCGTCAACCTTCGAGGATTACAGCCTGGAACCAGCCAAGCCTGTAATCGACGGGGAACCAATCTATGAGGATCATCCGATCAATTTCAATCCCGATGCCAACAGCCATTCAACAGCCGCTGATGTCCGCCGGCCGCTCTACTGGAATCTTTTCACAGGCGCATTCGGACACACTTACGGGCATCATTCAGTATGGCAGATGTGGATACCTTCAAGATCGCCAATCAACAGGCCGCTGATGCCCTGGTATGAAGCCATTGATCAACCCGGAGCCGGACAGATGATGTATGGAAGACTGCTTATGGAATCAAGACCTTTTCTTACACGAGTACCCGACAGCACAATCATTGTTACCGAAAGAATTGTTTCGGCGGTGCCGGGTTCAGGTTCATACAGGTACGTAGCAAACCGCGACCAGGAGGGAACCTTTGCAATGATCTATGCACCAATCGGCAGACAATTCTCTGTCCGCATGGATGTAATAAAAGGAAAGGAGGTAACTGCATGGTGGTTCAACCCGAGAAACGGCGAGGCGACAAGGATAGCAAAATATCCAAATACAGGCACTCAGACTTTCCTTCCCCCCACCCCGGGCGAAAACCTCGACTGGATACTGGTTCTCGATGATGCATCGAAGAGCTATCCGGCCCCGGGCACCCGAAAATAATGGTTATGAGGTTAGGTATTTCTTCATACACATATACCTGGGCTGTCGGAGTTCCCGGATCTTTGCCAGCTAATCCGCTGGGAATCTGCGGGCTGATAGAAAAAGCCATATTAAAGGGGATCACGGTTGTTCAGATAGCGGATAACCTGCCGCTCGAGATACTTTCAGACGAAGAAACCGACCTGCTTCGCGATTTTGCAGATGCTAAGGGTATAAGTCTTGAAATGGGCGGCAGGGGACTAACTCCCGAACATACGATGACATGTCTGAAAACGGCTGAAGCAATCGGTTCACCCATCCTCAGAATGGTCATCGATACGAATAATTTCGAACCAGAAGTTCCGAAAATAATCGCAATCATCAGAGAGCTTGCCCCTGAATTCAGATCCAGGAAGATCAAACTGGCAATTGAAAATCACGACCGGCTTAAAGCAAGAGAATTCGAAAAAATAGTCCTTGAAACCGATCCTGAAATTGTCGGAATATGTCTCGACTCGGTCAATTCGATGGGTGCCGGTGAAGGATTCGAAACAGTATCGGAAATACTCGCTCCATATACAACAAACCTTCATGTTAAAGATTTCACAATAAAGCGATTACGACACAAAATGGGATTTCTTACGGAAGGAACACCGGCAGGAAGAGGCATGCTCGACATTCCGGGCATTGTTGATAAGCTTAAAGCATTTAACAGGTGTCAGAGCGCGATTCTTGAGTTATGGACTCCCCCGGAAGAGAGCATCGAAGCCACAATGGAAAAGGAAAATCGCTGGGCTGATGAGAGTCTGACCTATCTGAAAAGCATAATTAAATGAATACTTGATTTATGGAAAAACTGAAATTTGCCGTTCTCGGTTGCGGTTTCTGGTCGCAGTTCCAGCTGGGTGGCTGGAAGGAACTGCACGAGGCGGAATGTGTGGCTCTTTACAACCGCACCTTGTCGAAAGCCGATGATCTGGCCAGACGATTTGGCATTCCTCATACCTACGACGATGCTGAAGAGATGATGGAAAAAGAAGAACTTGATTTCGTTGATATCATCACTGATGTAGATACACATCCAAAGTTTGTTGAACTGGCTGCAAAACACAGGAAGCATGTTATATGTCAGAAACCAATGGCTCCGTCATTTGAGACCGCAAAAAAAATGATGCAGGTTACCCGTGATGCAGGTGTCAGATTCTATGTTCACGAGAATTACAGGTGGCAGCCTCAGATAAGGAGGATGAAGCAAATCATCGATTCAGGCGTGATTGGAAAACCATTTCGCTGCAATTCATTATGGAACACTGCTTTCCCGCTGTTTGAAACGCAACCTTTTCTGGCTGACCTTAAGCAGTTTGCTCTTACTGATCAGGGGTCGCATCAGTTTGATGTCCTGAGATACCTTTTTGGTGAAGCTGAAACTATCTTTACACAGATACAAAAGGTCAATCCGACAATTAAAGGGGAGGATGTGGCTGCTTCCATGCTGAGAATGAAAAACGGGATGGTCTGCATTCAGCAGATTTCATTCAGCTCACCGCTTGAAAAAGAGGTCTTTCCGCAGGTACTCCTTGTTGTGGAAGGCGACAGGGGAAGTGTAAGACTTGATCCCGGTTATAATTTTGCAATTACATCCGGCAATAAGACGACCTATGAGAGTATGACAATGCAAAAATACGACTGGCAGACGGAAAGACTTGAACCCGAACCTCCTGCCATTGTTGCATGCAACAACGATATACTTCAGGATCTGCTTGAGAAAAGAAAAGCAGAAACCAGTGCAGAAGATAATTTTGAAACTGTCAGGCTGGTGTGGGCCGCTTATGAATCGGCAAATAGCGGGAAAAATGTTGTAATTAAGGATATGGTTTAATTCATTTATGTCAAAGGATATGTTGAAAGTTGTATTGATCGGGGCAGGTGGCAAGATGGGACTGCGCCTCACCCGTAACCTGAAAGACTCCGGATACGGAATGGCGTATCTCGAAGTGAGCCCTGCCGGTGTTGAAAGGCTTAAAGAGATGGGCATTGCAGTTTCAGATGCCGGGGAGTGCATTCCTTCGGCCGACATAGTGATCCTGGCTGTTCCTGATGTGGCGCTTGGGAGCGTTACAGCAAGCGTGATACCGGCAATGAGGAGCGGGGCACTGGCTGTCACCCTTGATCCTGCAGCAGCACTGGCCGGATTACTCTTTCAAAGGAAAGACATCTCATATTTCATAACACACCCCTGCCATCCCTCGATATTCAACTGGGAACCCGAAGAGGAAAAAATGAAGGACCATTTCGGAGGCAATCTGGCAAAACAGGCTATAGTTTGTTCCCTTCTGCAGGGATCTGAGGAGGATTATGCCCTTGGAGAAGCGCTGGCAAGAAAATTTTACGCCCCTGTATGGAAGGCTCACCGTATAACTAC
>JAVEXG010000069.1:3209-17123 GCA_034004115.1 Bacteroidales bacterium
GCTTCAGTGAGATCTGGAATTATCCGGTTCACATACCCCGGAAAGGAAAAGAGCTGCATCTTTATCAGGGTGAACAGCGATGAAAACGAAGGCAGTATCAGAATCGACAAGGAAAAAAATGAAATAATACTCCGGAATCCTGTTCACCGGCTCTACCAGGGACTGGGTTCAGAAGCAGGTTTCAGCGGATGGTTCGTTATCAGGTTCGACACTCCCTTTGAGGTGATGGACAAGCTGAAAACACACCAGCAAATTGCCCTGTCGTTTGGAAAAGAGCTTACCGTCACAGCCAGGATCGGCACTTCTTTCACAACCCCCGTGAACGCCGGTATTAACCTGGATTCGGAAATTTCAGACTGGGATTTTGAAAAACTTCGCAAGTCGACTCAAAATATCTGGAACCAGACTCTTGGAAAAGTCAGGCCGGGAGGGGGTGACAAAGATGCAATGCAAATGTTTTACACCGCATTGTACCACTGTTATCAGATGCCGCGGATAGCAAGCGATGTTGATGGTTGTTACCCCGGTTTTGCAGGGGATACTGCAATTCACAAGGCCGAAGGCTTCGATTATTACGATGATTTTTCGATGTGGGACACTTACCGTGCACTTCACCCGCTGATGACAATACTCGAGCCTGATAAAACACTTGACATGATCAAATCGCTGGTCTTGAAAGCAGAACAGGGAGGATGGATGCCCATCTTTCCGGCCTGGAACAACTATACAGCTGCCATGATAGGTGATCATGCAACAGTTATGATTGCAGACGCATACATGAAAGGGATACGTGATTTTGACACCGATAAAGCATACTTTTATCTGAGAAAAAATGCCTTCGAGCAGCCTCCGTCAGACGAATACACTGACGGCAAGGGAAGAAGGGCACTCGGCAGCTATCTGAAGTACGGGTACATCCCGCTCGAGGACAGTGTATGGCAGGCTTTCCATAAAAGAGAACAGGTATCCCGAACCCTTGAATATGCTTTTGATGATTACGCTTTGGCAAGGCTGGCTGAAGCCACAGGAAGGGATGAGGATTACGGGATTCTGATTAAAAGATCGCAAAACTGGAGAAATGTATTTGACACTGAAACCGGATTTGTAAGGGGAAGATATTCAGACGGGAAATGGTTTACTCCGTTTGATCCCTACAAAAAAGCAAGTTTCATCTGCGAGGGAACCCCCTTCCAGTATACCTGGTATATTCCGCACGACATCCCCGGACTCATACAGGTGATGGGAGGTCAGGCAGCTTTTGTCAGAAAACTCGATACGTTCTTCAGCGGCGGTCATTACTGGCACGGGAATGAACCGGGGCATCAGATACCATACCTGTACGCCATGGCAGGAGAGCCGGCAAAGACTCAGGAACTGGTCAGGAAAATAATCTCCGAGGAATATGGCACCGGACCGGGAGGCCTGAGCGGCAACGAGGATGCCGGTCAGATGTCGGCATGGCTGGTTTTCTCAATGATGGGTTTCTATCCCGTCTGCCCGGCATCAAACCAGTATATCATCACAACTCCTTTCTTTGATGAAGTAAGGATAATGCTGCCTGGTGGAAAGTTCTTTCTCATCAGCTCGGTCTCCGCAAAACCTGGAAGCAGGAATATAAGGGCGATCACCAAAGACGGAGGCGTGTATCCCGACTGGTTTATAACCCATGAGGATATAGTTAAAGGCAGCAGGTTCACCTTTCAGCTTGGTGAAACTGTTTTGAGGAAGTGATATGCCGGTTACTGAACCTTTATGATTTTTCTGAAGGAAAATAATTCTCCCTTTTCCGATACGCCCTGAATAGTAACCTCAAAGGCAGATCTGAAATCGGAAGTCCAGAACCTGACTGAAGCATTCCCGTTGTTGCCGGTCATGACGGATGGATTCCAGTAAAGAGTATTCCTGAAATCCGCGATCCGGCCTTCCTTCTTTATTATATCCGTATAATCAGGTGCAGAAAAGGCCTTTACGGGACCAAAAGCCTGATAAGCAAGCCTGACTGCCTGCTCTGGAAGCGGTACATTGCTGAAGTCGCCGGCCTTTGTAATCACATTCACCAGTCCGAGGAAAAGGTACTCCCCTACAAAATATCTTGATTTGACTGCCTCTATCTTTTCAACCAGTTCAGGATCAAGTCCGGCTATCACACCGGGATCTTTCACGACCACTCCGTCTACAAAAAGCAGCGGAGGTTTCTCAAAAGGCCTGTTATCGACCGGATCAAAGAGTGAAATCTCATAGACGCCCTTTTTCTCTTTCATGAAGACTCCCGGCATCAGCTCAAAGAAAACCTCATGCATGACGGGAAGCTTAATATAGTCTTCCATGATAAGCTCAATGTCAGGTTTCCCGTAAAACCTGTAATCACTGCGGACAAATGAGACGGGATCTACATTATCTGATAGTTGTTCGGAACCATAGATCTTCATTACCTGGTAGTTGACCGCCTTCAGGGAACTGGCGGCCGGCTGATAACCTGCCATTTCATTGCCTGAATGTGCCAGAGGCGGGTATTTTTCCGGGAATGGGGATTCAAGCCTGATACTATTGTTTCTCCCATTGTCCTCGGGCTGGATGACGAGATCGCGGTAATTCTGATCAACAGGTAACTGAAAACTGAAATAACCGTCCTGATCGGTAATAGCATACCTGAAAGCAGCCTTTTTCCCGGGAACTGACAGGAACAGAACCTGACCGGGATCGGGGGCCTGGGTGGTCCGGTTAAGGAGACGGCCATAAACAGAATGAGCCGATGTCTCCCTTCCGTATCTGGTTACGGGGTATTTACCAGACAGGATTGTATTCCAGTCGATCCAGGAACTCTTAAGGCCTTCCATCATCATGCTGACGGAATCCGGCGGCAATCTGTCACTAAGCGCCTTGTACAGCTCATCGGGAATTTGCCCGAATTCTGATCCGAAAACCATGTAATCGACCATCCCCGGGAAGGTCCTTTCACCGGCTGCAGATACTGAAATGCTTAACTTATCAAAATTCCGGTCCGGAGAATTATTTTCAATGTCCACGGCGATTTCCTGCCTTGTTCCAACCACAGAGGCAATATCAATTTCCGGTGAAACCATAACTTCCCCGGGTGTGAAGATCAGCTTTTCGATAACAGGTCTGCCAGCCGTGGAAAACAATGTAAGATGGTTTATTCCGGGCGGAAGAATGCTCTTTGGGATGGTGATCACAGTCGAATCTGCCGGCAGGCTGACTGATTTATTTAAATTAATAATCCCGTGGGTCTGAACAAAGAGGAACAGTGTATTTCCCGTAAGTGCACGGTAGCTGGCTGTTGAATTGATTATCAGACGTATATTTCCGTTCTGGTCCCTCCTGATCAATACAGATGGGTCAGATCCTGTCCCTCCCGATTGCCCGGGGAATGCAGTCCGCTGAGGCTTTGCCAATCCACCGGATTTATATTTTTTCCCGGTAAGCGCATTGGAAACATAAACCTGCTTCATAAAACAATTTCCGGGCAAAAAGTTTTTCATCCATCCTGTATAGGCCCTGAAAGTATATATTCCTGTGCTTAAGGAATCCGGAAGCTGAAGGCTGCCCGGTCCCGATCCTGCTTCAAGTAATATTCTTTTCTGTGCCACCGGCCTGTTTTCCGGGTTAAGCAGCTCAACGTAGGCCAGACTGCTTCCATCCGACAATCCGGAGCTCTGCCTTTCGAACAGATACGCGGTGAACCAAAGTTCCTCGCCGGCTATATACTCCTCCCTGTCGGTATGAACATACATCTCCTCCCTGGGGAATGAATTGCAGTAGTCACTGAATTTACGGGCCAATACACCGGAAAAATTCTGTCCCTCCTGCCCCGACACTTCAGGGCCGGAGAAGCACATCAGCATAACTGCCAGCGCCATACCGTATATCATCATTAACCGCTTATTCATCTTCCTCTTCATCTTTTTCAAGCCAGAAATCCGGTCTGGTTGTTGTACCCCTGACAGAGCAGTCGGCACAGAATTTCTTTTCGGTAAGCACTCTGAAAGGAGGCATCGCGTACATCTGTTCCTCAAGTATCCACACTCTTGAATTCAGTTCGGGTATCTCAGCCCTTCCGAAAATAGTGTCGGAGACGCAATCGGAATACAGGTTTATCACGCCGCGGAAGTATTCATCAATATATAGTCTGGAGGAAGTTTTGGCAGAAACGCTGAAATATCCCAATACCTGCCTGGACGGTTCCTCAACGCAATAAATATTTCCCGGAATGGTCCCGGGAGTAATATCATAAAGGCCGCCCACCTCCTCAGAAATATTCTGAAGCTTTTCCCAGAAAGTGAACTCATCCTCATTCAACGAATACTGGTTGACCAGGATGCTGTATCTCACTTTAAGCCTGTCGGTTTCATTCGAGATGAATTTAACCGGAAAGTTCGAAACCCTGGCCTCACTCAGAACGGATGTGCTTTTAATAAGAATATTGTCGGAATTCGAGCTGATCCAGCAGGTATTGTTGGGAACCGGATAAGGCAACTGGAACTTCCACGTTTCAGAGTAGTCCCACCTGAAGAATTTGCATTCGCCCGACGGGTCTTCGGTATTGAGATATACATTACAGCCTTCCTCGGCTATTGTATACCGGGTTTTATCTGTTATAAGCACTTTCCCGTAATACAGGCTGTCAATCGGGGGCACCGGATTCATCTTCATTGGCAGCGACTGATAGGAATAGATATCCGCTTCGGAGTTAAAGGACGGATTTATCCTGAGTGTGTAAGTCCTTCCGACAACTGCGCGGAAAAAGGCCGGATCGGTAACATAGGTACCATTTACTGAAGATTCCCTTACCTGGTAATAATTTCCCAGATCATCAACAATGGAAACAATATATCCCGAAACAGGCCTTAAGCTTGTTGTCGGTCTGGTACGTTCGCCAAGAGGCATCGATCTGGACAATCTGATTGAGAAGGCCTCAGCCTGATCGGTTATCATTGCCTCAACCACAAGCAGATCGGGATCCTCATCCGTTTCCGGCACAAAGCTGGTGATGCATCCCGAAATAATCAGCACGACCGGAAGAATTATATAAATGTAAAATTTCCCCATTTCCTTAAAAATCAAAGTTGAAGCTTAGCGATGGAATCGCCTGTCCGAAAACCGACAGTTTATATCCGTTAATCCTGCCATTTTCGTTCCTGAAATAAATCGAATATACGTTCTGCCTGCCCAGCAGGTTGTACACTGAAAATATCCAGTGAGGGTTGGCAATCTTGTTTGATCGCAGGTTACCGCTCAGCTTCACCGAAAGATCAAGTCTCATGTAATCGGGGATCCTGTATTTGTTCCTGTCGGAATAATGAACCATCAGGATATCACCCATGTAGTAAGTTGCAACCGGATAAGTAATAGGCCTTCCGGTGCTGTAGTTGTAATTTGCCGAGAAACTGAAGCGCCTCGAGAACAGGAAATTAAATGTGGCAACCAGGTCGTGTGGTTTGTCATAACTGGCCGGGAACCATTCGCCCCTGTTGATCGTCTCATCACTGAAACGTCCGGTACTATGGAGCAGTGTCCTTGAATAAGTGTAACCGACGCTCCATCGCACCCTTCCTTCATCCTTCTTCATGGATAGCTCGACGCCGTATGCCTTCCCCCTCACATTGACAAGGTCTTTTTCAATGTTTCCGGCCATGACAAGGTCGGTCCCGCTCTTGAAATCGACCATGTTTGCTATCCGCTTGTAATACAGCTCAACCGAAGTCTCAACTGAACTGTTGAACAACATCTGGTAAAACCCTGCCGCAAGCTGATCGCCCACCTGGGGCTTTAAATGATAGTCACTTAGCTTCCACGTATCGGTTGGTGAAATCGTCGTTGTGTTTGACAGCAGGTGAAGATATTGTCTTGTCCTGTTATAGTTAAGCTTCAGGGAATTACGCGAACCTGTCCTGAAATTTAAGGAGAGCCTGAATTCAGGACCTCCGTAAACCCTGTAGATCTGTCCCGACCTGTAATTAGTTGTGTCGGTAACCGTGGAAAGGTTCCTTGGATATCGCGGATCATAGGTGTAGAAAGTCCCCGGGCCCATTGCAAAAAAAGATGAATATCTTATTCCGGCATTAACCGAGAGGAAATCATTGACCACATATTTGTCATCGATATACAATCCTGATTCAATGGCCCTTTGCACCTGGATTTTCTTTGGAATAACCAGGGATGAATCACCTGTGGGCATGTAACTCCCGGGCAGAATGGAATAATGTGTCAGGTCGGCCCCGAAATTGACTTCGTTGCGGCCCTGATACCAGTTGAAATCAGCCTTCAGTCCTGTGCTGTTCACTTTGTGTGTAAGCTTAAAAGCTTCTTCAGGAGAGGCTTCGCTCGAGACGTTGTATCTGTAATTGCTGTTGCTGGCAGATATCAGCGAAAAGAATCTCTTGTTGTAGAAGTGCCTCCATCTCATTGACACAATGCTGTTGTCGTAGCCGTACAGAGTGTCTGAGTTGAACCTGAAGGAATCGTGACTGATGTACGAGGATACGTCTAACTTATTGTTGCTGTTTATATCCCATGTGATCCTACAGTTCACATCATAGAATGAAGCCATGCTGTTCTTAAGGGTAGCATTGTCGATCAGGTCAAACACCCAGTTTGAATAAGTGGATCTTCCTGTAAGTAAATAGGTGACTGTATCCTTAACTATGGGCCCTTCGAGCATAACATGGGCCGCAACCGGGCTTATGCCTGCATTGCCGTTGAACTCTTTCCTGTTGCCGTCCCTTGAAGTGATATCAAGCACAGAAGAGATACGCCCTCCGAACCTGGCAGGTATCCCGCCCTTATAAAGAGTCACATCCCTTATAATGTCGGAATTGACTGCAGAAAAGAATCCGAAGAAATGGGAGGAATTGTAAACCGGGGATCCGTAAAGGAGGATGAGGTTCTGGTCGGAACTGCCTCCTCTCACATTGAATCCGGCCGAGCCCTCTCCTACCGACTGTACGCCGGGAATAAGGAGAACGCTCTTTATGATATCCGATTCTCCCAGGGATGTCGGCAATAGTTTAAATGATGTAATATTCACCTTCTCCACTCCGACTTCATACCGCTGATATATTACGTTGCGGTCGGCTGATACGGTTGTCTCCTTAAGAGGGATAAGCATGCTGTTCATCTCAATATCAAGCTCACCTGGTCCGTAAAGGTTCACGTTTACCTGTTTTTCCCTCATACCGATAAAAGTGTAGCGGATCTGGTGAATCCCGCGCGGCAATGTCAGGGAATAAAATCCATACTGGTTCGAAAGGGCTCCTGCAGCCAGTTCCTGAACAAAAACGGTGGCTCCCGCGACGGGATCCTTTGTATCCCTGTCGGTTATGTAACCTGTAACAGTAACACTTCCGGACTTATACCTGTCGGCAGGATTGCCGATGTCGACAAACAGGTTCCCCGACAACTTCTGTTTATCCTGTGAATCATAATATTCGGTCGGTGCGATGAAATTTCCCTGTTCCGCGCCCTTGTTATCCGGCCGCTTGACAGCAAAATTCCTTGTGATTATTACGTTACCCCACTCATCTATAAAATAAAACAGCGACTTTTCCCTGAACAGGTTGTCAAGAAGGTCCCTCAGCGATTCTTGTCCGGGATAATTACCCGGTTTGAGATCGTCCACCCATTCATCCCTGAAGAAAAAGCTGAGTCCAAGCTCTTTTTCTGCCGACACAACAAATTCACTGAACGACTGTCCGCTGTAGTCCCATGTCACCTTAAGTCCATCCTGGGAATAAACAATTCCGGATAACAGCAGGGCACTTACCAGAAGCAGGACCTTTTGTTTCATTCCGGTAAAGTTTGTTGCAGACTGTTATAATAATCAACAACAGGTTTTATGCTCTCCGGGGCCTTTGCTGTGACCCTTATCCTGTTGCTTTTAATATAATCCCTGACCTGCTGCTTCCGGTCGGCAAGCAGCCGGAGCAAATCTCCCCTGTTGCCAACCCTGGCGGAGATCCCGTCTTTTTCAACATAAACCCTGATGTTATCAGTGAACAGATCAAACTTGTTTTCAACTGCCAGTATCAGTACTTCTTTATTGTATTTTACAAAGAGAGAAGCGGTGCCCTCGCTTAGGACATTGACGAATCCCGTAAGAGACTGGTCTGAATCAGTACCAAAGTTCCTGAATAAGAAAACCTGATTGTCATGTTCAAGGGTGAATTCGCCGATCAACTCCTTGTTGAGCTGGAGAATGATACCTTTCCCGGTTAACAGAAGGAGTTCATCGTTGTAGCAATCATACCTAACAGATTGTCCCTGAAATGTCCTGCCCCTCATTGTAACACTGCCCGGTATGAATCCCGAGCTGAACAGGAACTGGTCTCCCTGAATCTTGTAATGCAGGTTTCTCCATGCCCTTCCGTTGTAAAGAACCTGTATGTCAATGGTATCAGCAGGTAATGCCCCTGCCATGGCCTCAGAACAAATGGCGGAAGGCAGGCTAACCAGTAAAAGACTGATCAATGCTGTAAAAATGCTAATTCCTCGCTTAAGGTTCTTCATAAGCGTCAATATTGCTGAGTTAACCCGTATTTGATTAATTTAAAACCGGAGTCAGAACTATATTCCTGAAAGAAACCGTCCCATGATCGCCCTGGAGGTAGATCGGTCCGGCTGCGAACACATCCGACTGAACGGCACCACCTGTTGGTCCGTAAATTGGCTGGTTATCAATAATTTTCACTCCGTTGAGAATTACAGTTGCATGTCGCTGGCAAAGGGTGATATCGAGTGTCTGCCATTCTCCGGCAGGTTTTTCGGCTGCTGTAGAGGGTGTAATACGACTGTAAACTGCACCCATATTATGGGGATCAAGGTCTTTTTTGTATGAATCCACTACCTGTATCTCATACATGCCCCTCAGGTAAACGCCGCTGTTGCTTCCGGCAGGAATATTCACCTCAAGCTTCAGGTTGAAATCCTCAAATTCCTTATCGGTTCGCAGGTTGCCGTAACTAACGTGAGGCTCACCCTCTTTCTGCACCGGGTCGGTAACAAGAACACCGTCAACAACCTTGAAACCATTCACCTGCTTTTCGTTTATCAGCCTCCATCCCGTAAGATCCTTACCATTAAACAGCTGAACCGGATCCCCGAATTTCAGGCTTTTAAGATCAGGAGCCTGGGGTACCTGTGGCAGCTTTACCCCTGAAAAACTTGTAGTATCAACGCTTAAACCATTTCCGCGGGGTGACAATAAGATCCCGCTGATCTTGTCCCCTTCCTTTACAATCTCCATCCAGGAGGTCACGGTCTGGGCTTTTACCGGTTCGTTGTCTTCATCTCTTTTTCTCACAGCATTATTTGAGCGCTGAACGAAAAGGACCCTGTCGCCGGCCAGGAAAATATTTGAAACGGGAAGAACGCTTCCTCCGCCCCACAAAATATCGCCATCAAGCCAGCCATCCTCCTGCCTTACCTCAAGCCAGCCTACAGAACCTCCTTCAATGTCAATGGTCCACTGACCGAGAAACCAAGAGATATCCGTTTTTTGAATGACTTCCGGTGAAGTTACTGTTTGGGTTCTTGTGCAGGAACTTGTGATCAGGAGTCCCGCAGCCAGCAGAAGAGTAAAGATCTTGATTTTCATGATTCAGGTTTTAAAGATTGGAATATGATCCGTGAAATTAATGAAATAGTTAGTCAATGACAATAATTAAGCTCATAAAATAAAGGGCAGACCCCCTTTCCCTCCCATTAGCTATCAGGATCCTCCGGGGGGAAAGCCTGGATCGGCCGCAGACCGGTGCAGTACAACAAACTGATTTTCACCTGATTATTTAAGTATATTGCTTATTTTGAAGACATAAGCCGGCTGATAATCGTCGGGCGTAAGACGCGGAGGAACTATCGTTGTACTCCCTCCCGAACTCCTGAGATTGACGGCTGCACTGCTTCCCAGTAATTCAGCCTTCACCCCGGCCCCCGGTCTGACGCCTCTCAGAACAATACTGCGCCCGGGCCATTCGGTGCACAGCACATAAAGATCATTGCCTTTCCTGGTAAAAAACAGGCTATTGCCGGTCTCCGCATTAATTTCGGAACCATCGCCTTCGGTTATAAATGCCCTTGTATTGTAGATGGCATCACCGTTTACCTTTAGCCAGTTTCCGATATCAATAAGCCTCTGCTGCATGATAACCGGTATTGTGCCGTCGGCAGCCGGACCAATATCCAGGAGTAGATTGCCTCCTCTGGATACTGTTGATATCAGGAGCTTTATAAGCTCTTCCGCTGTTGAATAGTTGTCGAAATTCTCAGTCCTGTTGAAACCGAATGAATTCCCGATACCTCGGCATTCCTCCCAGGGACGCTTTTCCGCCTCATCAATCCCCTCATTCTCTCCCACAAGACCATACTCCGTGGTGAAGTACCCTCCATGTTTTGAGCGTGTCTCACTCCCCCATCTGTCATTAACAACAACGCTTTCCTTTACAGGCGAATCGTTGTAAAGCCAGGCAAGGAATTCAGTGCTTTTCCACTTATCGCTTGTCATGTCCCATTCTCCGTCAGGCCAGACAATATCCGGTGTGTACCTGTTTACAAGATCCTTAAGCTGGGGAATCATATGATTTTCAACATACTTATCGCGATCCTCGAGGTAAAGGGGATTATACCACTCGTACAGTGAATAGTAAAATCCCATTCGAAGACCCTCCTTCTTCACTGCTTCGGTAAGCTCGCCGCAAATATCACGGTGCGGCCCAACATCAACACTGTTCCAGTTCCAGCTTTGTGCGCTTGGCCACAGTGGAAATCCTTCATGATGCTTGGAGGTAAGAACGACATATTTTGCACCTGAATTCCTGAATAGTTCCGCCCACTGCCCGGGATTGAAAAGCTCGGCCTTAAACATTGGTGCAAAATCCTGGTATTTGAAGCCGGAGCCATAGGTTTTTGTATGAAACTCATTGAAGTGGCTGTAGACTTTGCTCGTCTTATTGAGCAGCTTGCCCCAGTACCACTCTGAATACTTGTCGTACACACCCACATCGCTTCCCACAGGTCCCCATGCGGGAACAGAATAGACCCCCCAGTGAATGAATATCCCGAATTTTGAATCCTCGAACCACCCCGGTACCGGACGGCTGTCAATTGAAGTCCAGTCAGCTGTGTACTTCTGGGCTGACAAAGTGACGGATGCAAAAAGCAAAACTGCAATGAGAAATTTTCTTATCATGATTTTTGTTTTATATGGATTTATAATTTACAGATGTTCCCTGTTCACTTCCTCAACAATTTTACTCTTTGATTTCCTGCATATCCAGAAGTGCCCTGTCATTCATTCTTCTTTCAAGTATTCTTGTGTAATCCAGCGCTTTCCTGGTCTTATAGTCTTCCCATGCCAGGGCAGCCAGTTCCATGGCCTTATCTATATCGCCGTTGATCTCTGAAAGGATTGCCATGTTGTACCATGCCCTTCCCGCGATCTTCGACTTCGGGTTGGCAGTCTCCTTTTCCCAGTATGTACCAGCCTCATCCCATTTGCCTGTCTGTGCTTTTCTTTTTGCAATTCCAAAATTGCCGGTTCCTTTTACAAAATATGTCCTGGTAACGTTCAACCGGTACGGGAGTATTCTTTCAGCGTATGTACTTCCGGCATTACGGCTCACTTCCCTGATTGCATTCTTCCTGTCCTTGAGTGCATCGGCTGCAGCAAGCAGACTGATTCCCTTTGCAGTGAATCCGAGCGATTCGGCAAAGCTGAACTCATCGAGAATACCGGCTCCGGCAGGATAATAAATCCTCCATCCAGTCTTGATTATGGTCTCCATTGTGACCTGGAATCCGAGGAAGGGAATGTTCCCCAGAACAGTCTCAACACTTCCTGCAGAAGATGTTGATATCTGGGTATCAGTATCAAACCTCTCAAGCGCAAAGAGAGCATCAATACCTTTAGCCCGGCAGACACTGTCGGCAATCCTGTTTGACAGTATCGGGGGAAGAATGCCGATCCTCGACGATCTGAAATCAATGTCGTCGAGCAGAACAACCTCCGAGAACCTGTCGTTGTTCCTTAGCTCCGAAGCAACACCTGCAATGCATTCCCAGGCTCCATCCTTGTCGAGATCGGTACTTTCGAGCGAAAGCACCCTGTCGAGCGCATCCAGCGTTTTAGTCTCATCGGTGGGGATACTCCTGTTTATGATTCCGACTTTCTTTATACCCGGCGACATGGTGACGGGAGCAGGCTGAAGAACGTTAATGTACAGCTGGTTGGTCTTGCATGAAACCGCTGCTGAGGCGAGAAGAAGAATCAGAAAATATTTTCTCATAGTATGTTAATTTGACATCCGGTATGTATTCATTCTGGAGTTAAAAGCAATCAGTTTTCAAGCCGGGCCTGTACGACCCTGATATTTTTTAACGCTCCGGTTGTATGCCACGTCGCTATGCCGAAGGGTCTGGACAATTCAACCTCCGGCCGGATGGATATCATGTTATCGCCAATTGTAAAGTCTACCACCTGTTCATCATCTATCCAGGCCTGAATTTTGCCGCCCGCCACTTTCAGGCGGATCCTGTACCACCTGTTCTTTTCAAACTGCCGCAAGGTGGTTGTCTCATTCTCCGAGGCATCCATTCCGTTTATGCTGCTCAGTCCCACAACAGTTCCTCCCCATCCTCCGACTATCAGGGTGCAGGGATCCTTATCCACGGGGAAGGTCATGCCGCAGAAAAAATCGTTGCCGTCAACTTTCATTGCCTCCAGACTGACCTCGTAATTATCAACCGGAAACTCTTCCTTCCAGGTGATACCTGTGCTCCCATCACCCATGCCGAGTACAATATTTCCATCCGAAACACTAACAGGACCCTGAGGTCCGAAATTTGTAATCTCCCATCCTGTCAGCGATTTCCCGTCGAATATCCAGCCTTCCTCCCTTGGGAAACTAATCTCAGCTTTCACTGGACTTTTTTCCTTTGGCCGGCAACTGTAGCCGGCACCCATAAGGATTAACATTAAAATACCTGTAACTCTGTTCATGGCTTAAAATATTGGTTTATCCCGGAATTTTGATTCTCAAAAATGTGCAGTTCCCTGCCTGCAGCCAGGCAGGTATCAGACCATTAAAAATAGATAATAATCTGATGGAATTGGGCAAATTTTAATAATTTTGAGATATAAATTCAAAACCATGGAATACAACTGGGTTCTTGAATACAAGATTAAAATCAACCGGTCCGGCCTCTGCTGAAACATACCGGCAATCTGTAACATATTTTCATTCTGCAATCTTTCCTGACGGATTGATATTCTTATTCCTGTCTGCAGGCAGGGATGTATTCAAACAATAAATTCAAGAAACCAACTATCATGGAAAATTTAATAATAACAGGAAGTAATCTAAAAGTCAATGATGTAGTCAATGTTGCCCGCCACGGGCAGAAAGTGGAACTTCACCCCGATGCCAGGAAACGGATAAACGAGTGCCGTGCAATGCTCGAAAAGAAGATTGCAGCACATGAGATTATGTACGGTGTGAACACGGGGATCGGTGAATTCTCTGAAATCGTACTTAATGACGACCAGATAAAGGACTTCCAGAAGTATCTTGTTTATAATCACGCAGCCGGTATTGGTGATCCGGCCTCCCTTGAGACCGTCAGAGGCGCGATGCTGGGCAGGATAAATGTACATGCTCACGGAAATTCAGGCAACAGGCTTGAAATAACCGAAACCCTTGTTGAAATGCTTAACAAGGGCGTGACTCCCTTTGTGTGCCAGAAGGGGTCGGTGGGTGCGTCGGGCGATCTCGCACCGATGTCGCAGATTGCGCTCTTACTCCTGGGCGAAGGGAAAGCTTACTTCAACGGAAAACTGATGGACGGGGCCGATGCCATGAAGGAAGCAGGGATTAAGGTTCCCGGACTTCAGGCACGCGACGGTCT
>JAVEXG010000070.1:0-17084 GCA_034004115.1 Bacteroidales bacterium
TTAAATTCACATCTCGTAGTTTTTGTGAACAGTGGTCATAGTTTATTTCTTGAGGAAACTCAAAAATTCAATGCAGAACTTATAAAATTTGCAGAAAAATGAACCGAATAGCCATTAACTGCATCCGCCGGCTGCCTTGACCACATTCCACCGGTATGTCTTTTAATAAAATACCATTCATCGGTTGGAAACTGACTGGTGCATTTGATAACCTGAATAAGAGTATTTTATCCCGTCATACATCGCTTTTAACCTTACGCTGTTATGAGTCTCATTCGGGTATGTAACCATTTTCCAGTGAAGACTTGCCGGTGCTTTATCTCTCAGAACCGAATCAAGACGATCTATTCCCTGACTTTTGTAGGATAAATCATTGCCGGCAAGCCATAAAATTTTATCGGGTGGGAGATTTTCCAGTTTTTTGGCTGCCATTTTAATCAGATAATCATCATTAAACCGAAAAGGTGGATCAGTTGCATAATAGGACGCGAATAACTGAGGTTCTGAAAGCAAAGCATACAACACAAACAAACCGCCATATGAATGCCCGTAAAGTGAATTAGTTCCATTGGTCGGGTAAGTCTTGTCAATATATGGGATCAGCTCATTTTTAAAAAAGGACAGGAAATTACCTGCTCCGCCTGATATTGCTGGTTGAGGAACATGTACCGGCAAAAAATCCCTGTCACGCTGGTTAGCCGCATTAATATATCTATTCGGAACAGCTACTATTATAGCAGGAGGAACAAATTTCTCACTTTCAGCAAATTTGTATACAAATGAAAACGGATTCATGGCCCACTCTCCGTCTGTTACATAGATAACTTCATATTTCTCTGCTGATCCGGGCTTGTAGGTATCAGGTAAGAGTACTTTAACCGGCCTTTCTTCTTTCAAAATACCGGAATAAATTGAATCAATTAGTACAGGGTGATCCTGTGCATTACAGAATGTATGTAAAATGAGGACCAGACTAAAGGTCAGAATCGAGTAGAAAACGATTTTTTTCATGATGCCAGGTTTATTAGTTGAAGGATGAATAAAAGACTGATTAAAATTTTAAATGCTGCCTGATTGCAAAACCAGTCTCCCTGACCACATTCCGCCTTTAAAATTGATTTTTTTATATTGATCAATAGGTCATAGGCTTAGCCCCCGACCTGGGTGGTCAATTTGTGCCGGCGGGAGTTAGTAAGGGACTCGGCCAGATCCTTGTCGTTTGTAATGTATGTTCAGAGTTTTCAGATCTTCTTTTGAAATGGTCAAAGAAGGACGATTTTACAGGAAGTACTGAACACCTGCTTCAGGTGGACGCTGGTAATAGCTTTTTTTACTTTATTTGAATATAAGATGGAGTTTTTCTTTCTGAAGATCTGGCGGAAGTCCCTGTGGAAAGCGTGCATGGATAGAAAACTCCTTCAGTGAATTCTTTTCAGGATAACGAAGTGTGGAATTACTATCCTGATGATCGGCAATTGTCAATGCTAAAGAAGTTGCAAATAACGGGATTCCCATTAGTAAAAAACCTCCCGCATATTCTGCCAGTGAAACAGCCCCAATAATATTTGGAATAAGTCCCGGGAAACCTAACAGGGATATATTGGGATTGGAAAACAGGTAAAGCTTTGCAGCACTTATCCTGTTTCTGTTCAATGATATCAGCCCTTCACCACCGGTGAGAATATGGAAGGTCATATTATCCTCAACGGCTATAAGTTCTCCGCTGAGCATGATGATTGAATCAATGGAAGGATTTGGAACTACTGACACATCAATCCAGCTGCCTGTTATACTTTTGTTAATCTGTTTTGGAGGCATACGATAACCTGCCGGAACCATCATGGGCTGACATCCGCAATCTATTCCGATGCAAATAATTACAAATAATATGTTCCTAATTTTGCCTGACATATCTGCTGTTCCAGAAACTGTCTTCCATTAATGGTTCTGCTTCCTTAAATTCTTTCGCAACAATTTTCATGTATAACCGGGGAAAACCAAATAAAAGTGCCGCTCTCCTTAGATTTTCTTCTGCAATCCATGTATCCCGCATCCACTCAAGATAATAACCTTTTGTATTGAGATATATCTCATAATTATCCCTTCCTTCCGGCAGATGGTAGTAAATATCATACTCATCTCCAGGAAGGGTCACAAGCGGATCATCCGGGTCCAGAAGGAGCGGACCTGCAGTATTAACTTTCAACGGGGAAATGACCCGGGCCGGTTCTACCACGACAGGTTCAATCTTCTCATCGAGTGAAGCCAGGGCCAGATAGTTAAGCCGCCATAATCCTTTCGTTAACCGGAGCTTTAACCTGACCTCTTTTTCATTGGTTCGCGGCAGCTCAATCAAATGGACATCACTGGCAAGGGGTCCTTGTTCTCCCTCCTGACCGACTGTCTCCCATTTTCCATCTCCGTTCTCCATTAAAATCTCTATTCCTCCGAGAACATCCCGCACCCTGTCGAACTTCCTTTGCAGCGACCTGTCACCGCTTTCTATCCTGGCCGCAAAATATCCTGCTGAGTTACCAAGATCTGAAAGGCTCTGGTAGAAGAGCCATGTCGTCAGTAGCGACTGCCTGCAGCCGACAACAAGACCCAGGTCCTTTCCCGATATATTTTCAAAAAAGACTTCAATTATCTCCCTTTCCGCCAGATTATCTGAATCAGCAAGACTGGATCTTTCCATATTATCCATTTCCTGTACTGCCTCCAGGCAGCTGCCTTCTGAATCCTGACAAAACCTGGGGCAAAGCACAATTGATGATCTGAAAAAATCCCCGCGGCTGGTGGAAAATACACGGTCACTTCCGGTTCGCGGCAATACAAGAAGATTAGCATATCTTATTACATGGGTTTCAAGAGCTTCATTTTTCATCCTCAGATGAAACTGATTATCTTCAGTCCTGGCATGATACAGCATATCAAAATCATCTTTCTCATCCGCCCTCAAAATACTGGATGAGAAACCCTCGGCCATTAATGAAGTGTCGATCCCATCAAATCCCTGTACTGGTCATAATAAAATCCGAATCCGTAAATTGTATCAACATTTGTATAGGTAATAAGTGAATCAAGAACATACAGGGAACCATCCCTCATATGTACTTTAACATCCCTGGCTGTAGAATCTTTTGAGTTAATGGAAGACGGATTACTTAATTGCCGGATTACCCGGATCGAACAACTTTCGGATAAAAACAAGAGAACAAGAAAGGCAAATGTGATAATTAAATTCCTTTTACACATTTGATTTCAAGTATCAGGTGATTATAATCTTATAAAGTTAAACCTGAAAAAACCCAAAATCAAATTTATTTCAGCGAAATGCGGTACTGTTTGATTTCTGATTTGGAGACAGGTTTTGATTGAAAATTGGATGAAAAATTATGTTTACTTTTAATAAATATAAAGAAGTTGGTGGTGATTGGTAAACTCTTACACAAACATCAAAGTACATGACTGATATCAAAACTCTTTATGTGACGACAAGAAAGGAATGGCGAGACTGGCTTAGTGACAACTTTGACAAAACAACAGAAATCGGGTTAGTCTATCCTAAAAAAAATACCGGCAAGATCCGTATTCCATACAATGATGCCGTAGAGGAAGCTCTTTGTTTTGGATGGATTGATAGTACGATCAAAACACTTGACAATAACAATACTATTCAACGATTTACTCCAAGAAATCCAAAAAGTGAATATTCACAGGCTAACAAGGAAAGACTTAAATGGCTTTTTGATAGAAAAATGATCCATCCTTCACTAGAACTTATTGTAAAACAAACTATTAATTACAAATTTGTTCCCCCTTCCGATATTATTGAAGCGATAAAAGAAGATAGAACTGCATGGGAAAATTATCAACTGTTTTCAGATTCTTATAAAAGAATTCGTATTGCCTATATTGATAGTGCCCGTAAACGACCAGATGAGTTCAAAAAACGACTTTCCGGTTTTATTGATAAAACCCGAAAAAATAAACTTATCAAAGGTTTTGGAGGGATTGAAAAATATTATTAAACACCAATCACCGGCAGCATGTACTTTTTGGAATGACTGGCTATTCTAACCATTACCGGTTAAGATAATTGACCACCACAATCCGGAGCAGAATCCTTGTTTTCCTGTTATGAAGATATTTTTTTCTGACCTTCTTTTTAAGCACTCAGAGAAGGATGGTTTTTGAAAAAAATCAAAACTCACAAATCAAATTGAGGTCCTTTTTTGTTTTGTATTTATACGGTACCTGGTTTTTAACGGAATGAGTGTGTTCTTTAAGAAAAAACAGGTTCCACAGATGTATTAGAGTTATCTTTATTAGGTTTTTATTACCACAACACGAATATGATAAATTCAGAACATAAGCTCTACAAGAAGGCATATCATTTAAGTTTGTTTACAATCTTCTACAACATTCTTGAAGGGTTAATTTCAATGATCCTGGGTTATGAAGATGAAACACTTAGCCTGTTCGGTTTTGGTGCGGATAGTTTTATCGAAGTAATGTCAGGTATTGGAATTGCAGTAATGATAATGCGTATCAGACAAAATCCGGGAAGTCCTAAGAGCAAGTTTGAAATTACGGCACTGAGAATAACAGGCGTCGCATTCTACCTTTTGTCAGTTGGCCTGATTTTAGGTATTGTCTTTAATATCGTCAACCATAATAAACCTGAAACGACTATGTGGGGAATAATAATTTCCATAATTTCAATTGCGGTTATGATATGGTTAATGAACGCCAAAAAAAATGTCGGGAAGAAACTGGATTCCGATGCAATAATCGCCGATGCAAACTGTACTAAGGTATGTGTTTATATGTCATTGGTTTTACTTGTTTCAAGTCTGATTTATGAACTCACTGGATTCGTTTATGCAGACGCAATCGGAGCTGCGGGTCTGGCATACTTTTCCATAACCGAGGGTAAGGAAGCCTTTGAAAAAGCAAAAGGCAAGGAATGTGAATGTTAAAATATGTGTTATAAGTAGGGATGACTGGAAGGTGTTTTCAGACCTTATTCAGAAGTGGTCAGGGAAGGACGGATTTTGAAGACAATTAAGACTTACGGAGGCAATTTGCAGGTGTTTATTATCCGGAGGGAAAAAATTGTTTTAAGCTTGTAACGAATTGGAAATAATCTTAATTCTCCTGAATTATTTTTTATAGAATTGAATAACTTGCAATAGGTTTTCTGCTTTATTGCTAATGTTTGTGAATTCCTAAAACTCATTAAATATGAAAAAGAATAACCCTGTAACAGAAATGAGTCCTGTAGTGAGTGGTATGTTAAGCCTTCACAAAATTATATCGAGGAGCCTGAATATTTCAATTGGGAAATGTGATGAGTACATCGTGAAGCAAGGTGTACCATCCGGGGAAGTGAAAGGTTTTTCCTTGTACTTATCAAACCTGAGCCGGATAACACATTCGCACCATCTTAGCGAGGATGACATAGTCTTTCCCTATTTGGAAGATTATATAGATGCACCCTACAAACTTCTGAAAGATGACCACAATGACATGGCCCGCATACTGGAGGCTCTTGACCAGAGTATTATGGAATTATCTTCGGGTGGAATTGACAGGCTTCGGGTGGTCCTGGACGAGTTTGACAAGCTTTGGGGACCCCATATTAAAATGGAGGAGGAGAGCTTCACTTCTGAAAAACTGAAGGCAGTCATAGGGATGAAGGAACAGGAGGCCATAATACAAAAGCTTGGTGAACACGGCCTTAAAAATGCCGGGCCGGGACACTTTGCCCTTCCATTCTTGTTCTATAACCTTGAAGGTAAGGATAGAGAGGATTTTATGGAGTCAATTCCCTGGATTGTCAAAAAAGTACTTGTACCTGTTATCTGGAAAAATCAGTGGAAGCCAATGAGACCGTTTCTGCTGTAACCGGTCGCCTTGACTACATTCCTCCGGAAAGTCAAACATTTTTACCTCCGGGTTGTTATATTATAATGAACTAGTTTGCATGTTCTTATGGCTGACTTTCATTATAATATAGTACCGACATTTTCCCTTCTTACCGGCGTGGATGTTGGCAGGATGGAACAAAAAATCCTGTGCGCCAGCAAAAAAATCCCTGTGGGCGTTTTGATTCCTGCACTTTTCCGTGATCTTTCAGGTGATGCCATGAAGAACATCATTGAAGTCCTTGCGGAGACAGAATATGTAAAACGAGTATATATAGCCCTCGATCAGGCTGACGAAGAGGAATATCGAAAGGCAAAGGAAATCGTGGCACCTCTTAAGGATAAGGCTTGCCTGATCTGGAATGACAGCCCTGAGTTAAGACAGGTTACTGCAATGATTGAGGAGCAATTGCCATTAGGTCCGCGGGGAAAAGGACGTGCAGTCTGGACTGCCCTGGGCTATATAACAGGCAAGAACGAAGTGGCGGTACTTGCTTTTCACGATGCCGATATTATTACCTATAGTAAAACCTTTCTTACACGGCTCATTTTTCCTGTAATGAGCCTGGGATTTCAATTTTCAAAAGGATATTATATCCGTTATAAGACAAAGTTTTATGGACGGGTAACCAGGTTATTCTACTTTCCTTTAATCAGAACTTTAAAGGATATCCTGGGTACAACTGAGTTCCTCGATTATCTCGGCGATTTCAGGTATCCTCTTTCAGGTGAATTTGCAACTTTCGTTTCACAGGCCAGGCTGTTAAGGTATCCGTCCGATTGGGGCATTGAAGTCGGATTGCTGAGCGAAATATACCGTATAGTGCGTGTTTCACAGGTATGCCAGGTTGAACTGACAGAGCGCTACGATCATAAACATCAGGAAGTTGGCACAGAAACAGATAAAGGTCTTAATAAGATGGCTACTGATATTGCACGGACTTTTTTTTCGCATCTTTCGAGCAATGGAGTCATTTTGACACATGATATGCTGTCAACAATCAGGCTTACATATTTAAGACATGCCAGGGAAAGTGTAGGGATATATGAATCTTATGCAAAGATTTACAGCAACGCTATTTCTTTTGATTTTCATGAGGAACTTAAAACAGTTGAATCCTTCGCACAGATAATCGAAAAAGCTTCATTCGATTTTTATCAGCATGTATATGGTTCGCCCATGATCCCTGCATGGAAACGTGTCAGAGCCGCCATTGACGGGATTAGTGAAAAACTCATCCTGGCAGTCGAAACTTATTGAAATGTATATAATTTTCACAGATCTTGATGGTACCTTGCTTGATTATGACACTTATTCATTTGAGAGGGCAGGTGAGGTTCTGGCCTGCATCCGCGAAAAAAATTTACCACTTGTGGCAGTAACAAGTAAAACTGCTGAAGAAGTTAAACAAATAATCAGGGCTCTTAATATTTCTCATCCTTTTGTTGTAGAAAATGGCGGTGGTATTTTTTTCCCGGAAACTTACCCGGGCGAATTTCCCCGGACACAGCCGGACAATGGTTATTATGTGGTTTCTTTTGCCAGACTTGCCATGCAACCTGCAGAGGTGCTCAATGAAATAAGCAGTCATATCGGAATCCGATTAGAGGGATTCAGCAATCTCTCTGTTGAAGAAATTATTTCATATACCGGGCTTTCAGCTGAAGAAGCAGGAAAAGCGAAGCAGCGCCAGTTCTCAGAACCTTTTATTATACCTCCCGGCAAGTCCGTCCTTAAAAAGATTATCAGGCTCTCAGATTCCTGTAATTATAAAATTGTGTTGGGGGGCCGGTTTGCCCACTTAATCCCAATGGATTCGGGCAAGGGTAACGCGGTTAAATTCCTTCTGGATTTTTACAAAAAACAGTTCCCGGATAGTCAGTTTATTTCAATTGGTCTGGGAGATAGTTACAACGATTTTGACTTTCTGTCAATAACTGATATCTCAATCATAATCCGAAATAAAGGGCGAACTCTGAGATCTGTTAAAAAGAACTGGATAGTAAGTCAAAAACCCGGGGTAGAGGGTTGGGCTGAAGAAGTTAAAAAAATCATATGCCCTTAAAAGGGTAGGAAAGGGCTCTGCCTGTACCACCTGACAACCCTGCTTTCGCACATTATTAGGGTTTGTTTGTTATTCTTTATGAAAACATTTCAAGCCAATGAATTACAGGATTGAAACAGATATACTGGGTGAAATACTTGTACCTGCCGATAGGTACTGGGGAGCCCAGACCCAGAGATCTCTGATGAACTTTCCGATAGGCCCGCCCGGATCAATGCCCATTGAAGTTATCCATGCTTTTGGAATAATAAAGAAGGCTGCCGCGATCACCAATAACAGATTCGGATTGTTATCGTATGAAAAAACGGAAGTCATATGCCGGGTATGTGACGAAATTGCGGATGGCAGGCTTGATGAGCATTTTCCACTTGTTATCTGGCAGACTGGTTCCGGAACTCATACAAATATGAACTGCAATGAGGTTATTGCAAACCGATCCCATGTACTGCTCGGCAATAATTTGGGATCGGGCGAACGGTTGATTCATCCTAACGATGATGCCAACAGATCCCAGTCATCCAATGATACGTTCCCAACTGCCATGAATATGGCAGCGTACAGGAAAATATCAGGATATACAATTCCGGAGATAGAGAGACTGGCCAGGACTCTATCAAAAAAATCGGCAGCGATGAAGAGGATTGTCAAGATCGGCCGAACCCATATGATGGATGCAACTCCTTTGACTCTCGGACAGGAATTTTCAGGGTATGTATCGCAGTTGAAACATGGTATCAGAGCCCTCAAGAACACATTGAGGCATCTCTCGGAGCTGGCAATCGGAGGTACGGCCGTAGGAACTGGCCTTAACTCCCCGTTGGGTTATGACAGAGAGGTTGTGGCAACTATTGCAAAGCTGACTGGTTTACCCTTCAGGTCAGCTGGTAATAAATTCGAATCACTGGCAGCAAATGATGCTATAGTAGAAACTCATGGTGCTATAAAGCAGCTGGCAGTATGCCTGAATAAAATTGCAAATGATATCAGATTACTGGCATCAGGACCTCGGGCGGGCATTGGGGAGATAACAATCCCGGCAAATGGACCGGGTTCCTCCATTATGCCAGGTAAAGTAAATCCGACCCAGGCAGAGGCTTTGACGATGGTCTGTACCCAAATAATGGGTAATGACACAACCATTACTGTCGCAGGATCAAACGGTCAATTTGAGCTGAATGTTTTTAAACCGGTAATGATAAGCGCCTTATTGCAATCAGCGACTCTGATTGCAGATGCATGCAGGGCGTTCAATGATTTTTGTGTTGCCGGAATAGAGCCAATCCGGAACAGAATTGCAGAAAACCTCAGAAATTCGCTGATGCTTGTAACGGCTTTAAATAATCATATAGGTTATGAAAATGCTGCAAGGATTGCCAATGAAGCCTATACCGGCAACCTGACCCTGAAGGAGGCTGCACTGAAACTGCGGCTCCTGACAGAGGAAGAGTATGACAGATGGGTTGTTCCTGCAGAAATGATCCGTCCCAAGAGGAGAATCAAATAAGGATGTTTTTGGTTTATGGCCGATCGGCTACAAATTGAATTAACTCCGGCTTTGGGTGGTCAATTTGAGCCCGCGGGTCACTGGCTTTTGCTGCCATATCAGGTGACTTTTTCCCAATAGTTTCATCTTTAGCAGGCTTATTGTTCAAGGATATTCATTACAAAATAAAGCCATTGTTCGTCAGGGATACTTTTGTCAATGTGATAATCGGGCATAATTCCTTTTCCGTCAATCGCCATATCGGGTATCCGAAGACTTTTTGAAAGGCAATAGCCCAATCTGAATTGTTTATCCGGACTTTCTGCAAAATACATATTTGAAATATCAAGAACCCCGGCAGTGGTTGTACCAAAGAGCTTTACCTTTTTGCTTTGTCTGGCTGCCAGTAAAAATTGTTCTGCAGTGCTGCCATTGTTCTGGTTAATGAGAATAGCAATGTTTTTTGGATACAGAGAGACTGTTTCGAGTTTCTGGATAGAAACATTTTCTCCATTATTCAGATTGACAAATTTTCCCTGGTTGTTACGGAGTGTTTCAAGTATATCGTTTATTTCCTTTCTGTCATTTTCAGAAAGATCAGGGATGGACAAATAGCCTTCCATTCTTTTGTTGTTTAATGGAGTTGAAAGGAACTCCATTCCTGCAATACGAATGGGATTAGTGTAAAGGAATGGAATAATTTTCTCGTAACTTATATCAGATCCCCCGCCATTATTTCTTATATCGATAATGAGGTTTTCGGTGGTTTTTAATAGTTTATCATTTTCAATAATCAAGCTGTCGATAAATTGTTTTTGAGGATCATCAAATGATGGAATCCGGAACAGAATGGTTTTATCGGATAACTTTTGAATGAACGGAACACCGGTACTCATTTCTTTTGCATATAATTCAATTGTATCGTTGTCATGAAATTCAGGATAAACTCTATCCAGATATAAATTATCTAGTTTCAATGTGTTTTTCCCGATTAATTCTGCCTTGTCAAATTTCTGAGGTGAAAAATTACCCATATAAAAGACACCCGAACTGTCTTTGTTAATAATGAGCTTTACCTGATCAGGTTTCCAGCTTTTGTTTGATGAAGTTAAGATCATTCCTTTGCAGGAATCGTCCTTTTTAATTATTCCGATAGTGTATGCACCTGTTTTCCAAATGCCTTCAAATGTGGATGAAGTGTTGTTTATTAAACGTTTTTTTAATTGTTCTTCTGTAATGGGAATGGTTTGCCAGGGGATATTTGGATTATTTTCAGCTAACTCATCATTAACGGGGAAAATTGAGAAATGTGATTTTCTGAAGAAAAGCAGCCACTCATGCAGGATATCCGCACATTCTGATTTGGTAGTCGCTTTTCTTATTTTTTTCAAAATCGTATCATTATGTACACTGTAAGCCTCTCTGCTTTTTTGTTCAAGTGCATATGCAAAACCAGCGTCGTTTTCTTCAAAAGTCTTTTTTACCCAGTTAAAATTTTCTTCGCAATTACATTGTGTCTGAGCTGATGAATAAACAGGGGCTAATAATATTATCCAGAACAGAAGTGTCTTTCGTATCATAATTGTAAAAAATTTATGTTTAAAACTTGCAGCTAACTGTTGGCAGGTAAGTCCCGTGCGACTTAAGGGAATGTATCTGCCGGTTAACTGATAGTTTGTTAAAGGTAAAAATTTTCAGTTTATCACTACTGTCCGGATAACAACATGTCGCTCCTCCGGAGCTTAACAGACATGTGGGGCGCAGAGCCTCCTGTTGGAAACCGGAGGCAAAGGCAACTATATGATTTTGAGCCCTGAAGAGTCTGCCCCGCAAAGGCGGGGGGCAACACTTAAAACTAAATGTGGTTGATAGATTTTGCCTTACAGGATCATTGCTTCCCATGATGACTGAGGAGGTTCTCAACCTCCTGGAGATTAAATCTGCTTAGTTTCACTATTTTTGTATTCCTCCTGTAATAGGAAGGCACAATCTGGAGAGCTTCTTCCTTACTGTCAGTATCAATAAAGAACCACGCTTTGTGTTCTCCATCAAGACAACCCCAATCCGCATGGGTAAGAAAATGAGACCCTGAGCTTAGAAAAATCTGAATTGTATGAAGACATTCAATCTTATCAGGGCTATGAGAAACCTCTACAAGATATTTTGCCATGGCCTGTGTTATTAAGATTTGAAAAACTATATTTTCCGATATGCATCCCTAAATGATTTTTGTCCGTACATGTGTATATAAATTGCCTGAGAATCATATATATTAAGAAACAATTCAATTCCTTAAATGTTCATGAATTTAAACTGGCCAGAGATGGCCGGGATAACCGGCTTTTGCAGCTGAGATTTCATAGCATGGCGTCAGTATCTCAAAGTCGCAATTTAATTTTATATTTATCACCGGCATGAATGGATTATCCCTTGTACTTGCACTGAAATGATGCGTGCAGGAATGCACATATGAAATACTCTCATTAATAATCTTAGCTATGGAAGATAATCGAAGAGGTTTTGTGAAAAACAACAGTTTCCGGGTGCTTGCAATAATATCAATGATCTTTGCCACTCTTAATGCTGAAGCAAAACCAACCCTTCATGAGATCAGGTCAGCCTCAAAAGATGTACTGGTAGTTTTTTTAACAAGCGATACACTTAATCTGACAGAGGTTGACATCAGCAATCCATCAGAATGGAAAATTAACGGCCAGCCATGCAGGTCAATCTACCGTTATTCCACAAAGGCTGATATGTGCGATCATCATATTTATCTTCAGACAGCGGATCTGGTTGAGGGTCGGAAATATGAGCTGACAACCCCGTACGGGAGCAGGAAATTCAAATTCGATTCGCGGACGATGTTCTGTGAGGCTATTAAAACAAACCAGGCTGCCTACAGCGCTCTTTCAAAGGTTCGTTATGCCAATTTCACTATCTGGCTTGGAACAGGAGGAAGCAGAAAAATCAATGGTCCGCTTCCTGCCTGGGAAGTCTTTAATCAGTCCACCGGGAAAACAATAACCAGGGGAATGCTGGAAGAAAAAGGAATGGACAGCACGTCGGGCGGAGTCGTTTACCGAATTGATCTTGCAAGGGTGCCAGAAGGTGGTCCATATAAAATAGCTGTGAAAGGATATGGCTGTTCGCATCCCTTCGGCGTGGGCGGTGAATTCATGAAAAGAACAGCCTATATCACCTTCCGCGGGCAATTCTATCAGCGATGCGGGTGTCCGATCGACAGTCCGGATATTCGTAAACATGCATGCCATACGATAGTTTATGACGTGGACGGACCCATTGGAGAAGCCAACATTGTGGTGCAGGGCAATGAACCAACATTTAAATGCTATGGAGGATACCATGATGCGGGTGATGCTGACCGAAGGGCTTACCATATCTCAAACCCTATTGTAAACCTGATGGCCTATGAGGCATTCCCGCAAATGTTTTATGACGGGCAGTTTGACATCCCGGGGGATTTTGACACAGAGTATAATATCGTTAACAAAATAAACAGGGTACCCGATATAATTGATGAAGCCGCCTGGGGAACACTCATCTGGGAATACCTGCAGAATGAGGATGGCAGTATACATTTCGGAACCGAAACCAAAGGATATCCTGATCCTTTTGCTGCTCCCATGGATCTTGATGACAAGAAATACGGCACAGTAAAAACTGATAACAGGGCCACATGCCCTGCTGCCGGCCTGTTCATGCATCTTGCAAGAATTATTAAACCGTACAATCCGGAGAAGTCAGAAGAACTCATGATCAGGGCTGATAAAGCTTTTGCCTATGGTTCCTCAGCAATGGCCGATCCTGAAAAGCTGTATTACCATCTTCAGAGATACCTGCTGACTCGTGATGAACAGGATCATAAGAAAGTAAAAGAGCTGTACACGATAGCCGGCAACCTGAAGAATAATCTTTTCGGAACGGTTGGGTATTCGCTTAACGATAAGCTTTTTGATAATCCCGCATACATCTTTTCGTATATCGTTGCGAAAGATGTTCCAACGGATCCTGAAATCATATCGTATTTCAGGTCTGCACTAAAGGATGCCGCCGAGGCCAACATGGCAGAATTGAGAAAGCGTGCCTTTCCGGTGGGGAACACTCCCGAAAAAGGCGGTTGGGGGCACAATGTAAGGCAGAATCATTTTGCAACGGCTTCAATGCTGATGTGGAGCCTGACAGGCGAACAAAAGTATATCGATGCAGCTTCTGAACTGCTCGATTATAAAATGGGATTGAACCCGGTAGGGATCAGTTATGTAACACATCTCGGATTTCACCAGGTGCATAATCCGCACGACAGGGAAAGCGCATATACAGCAGGCCTTGGCCTTGGACCCAAACCCGGAATCACTGTCTTTGGTCCGGGGGTCACAGGTTGGAAAACAACCAATATTCCTGTTATACCTCAGATAAGTGAACTGCCAAAAGAACGCCAGTATGTTGATGACCGTGAAATAATTTCATTTAACGAATTCACCATTTTTGAGACTCTGGCACATGATGCATGGTATACTGTGCTTGCCAACGGAGGAAAATGGAACGGGAAAGATCCGTTTTCGTTTTGATTCAATTGTATCGATAGAACCTGATGCGTGTGACTGTCGGCGAAGCCTGCCTGCCTTCCTCAGCGAGGACAGCATTACGGACTCTGCGCAACGGTATCAGAGTGCCGGCCTGATTATTTGCCGCAGCACGCGATAAGTCATATCCGCCCCCCATGATGTCATCGCCATTGAGCCGCCGTGTTAAAATCCACTTACCATTTACAAAGGCTCCCTGATCGATGCTTGCCGTTGCGGCTATACCTCCTCCGGACCGTGGTGACACCCGGAAAGAGTAATTACCATTGGTTCCAAAATAATACTCATCGGGAGACGTGTTGACAATAAGCACGAAAGGAGCTTCCAGAAACGAAAGTACCAATGCGCTACCCTGACCTGTTCTCCCTGCAGCAGTGTCTTTTGCAGTTTCCGGACCGGCATCTGCTCCACCACGCTGTTCCTGACTTTCGGTAAAATCAAATACATAATCTCCCATCTCTAACCGACCGGGATTTCCGCCCGGTTCCATTGTGATAAGTTTGATGGCATCTTCTTTTCCCTGTACCTCAGCGATGGCACCGGAAAGGTCTCCGATGAAGCCGTAGGCCTGTGCAAATGATCCCTGAGGATCAAGATTATCTATACCGAAAGGCGAATAACACAGCACATCCAATTCAGTGAAGGCCTTCCAGCACAAATTTGCATCCATCCGGGTTTCAGGATTGAAAGCAGGGTTGCCGTTGCGGGCAAAAGCCCGGATGATCTCTTCATACTGCGGCAGGTAGATATCCGGCGCCAGGATGTCGATAGCGGGTGCACCTGCACGCCAGATGTCATGAACCAGCGGCTCAGGCCCTCCTGCAGGATAATCACCGGGACCCAGGTCGCCCGGTTGAACGATCCATGTGTTGACGAACATTGGCAGAGGATATTCCTTTTTGCCCTGTTCTGCTACGGAACCGATATAACGTGCATAGTTCCATGCCATAAAAATCTCATCGGTGTGATTTAACAGGTCAGTATCTGCAGAACGTAACGGACGAAGTCTGTTATTGGGAAAGGGAGGATCGTCGGTTGGGCGAGGGATGTTCTTTCCGAACACATCTTCCCAGGTTCCATCGGTTTTATTTCCGGCAGCCTGCCATATCTTCTCTAGTTCTGGTAAGAGGTTGTCGCTATTCTGTTTAAGGTAATCTGTCAACTCGTCAGGAACCGGTCCGTTGAAAGCTTCATTGGCAGCATCACAAAAGTCGCGTGTGCTTCCCAGCACTCCCGGTTCGTTTTGAACCTGAATTGCTATTACAGTGTTATGTCCGGAATCGACCTCACGTATGTGTCTCATAACGGCTGCGAAAGCCCTGGCATCAGCTTCGAGGTTGGCGGTGCTGAGTGTTGAGAGAATTTCAAGTGTATTGCCATCAGCGTTCACAACACGCGGGAAACGCTCCTGATCAGCTTTAACCCATTCCGGAATGAAATGCGACAGACCGTTCTTCCAGCTGCCAAACCAGAGTAAGATCAGCCTGACATTGTTCGCCCGGGCAGCCTCGATCTGATAATCGATCCAGGAAAAGTCAAACTTTCCTTCTTCAGGCTCAACCAGGTCCCACGAAACGACTGTAAGTATCGTGTTGAGATTGGCTTCGGCCAGCCGCCTGATGGTTTCTTTCATCGCCACCGAATCGGAGGAAGCGGTGTTGGATACTTCTCCGGCAACACAGATGAACGGCTGCCCGTCCACGATAAGTTTTTTCATTCCGTCACGCTCTTCAAGGCGGGGAATATCTGTTACGATGGGTGTGTTCGTACAGCCGGCGGCTATAAAAATAACACTTAACAACCAGAAGGCAAATGATAATTTTGTCATTAATATTTCAGTTTATTGTTTATACGATTTTCCCGGGCACATAAAATCAATCGCATACAGGAGCCTGCTCTGTTTTGCAATCGGAAGATAGTAATTTTTTTTCTTGCCACAAATGCGCAAAGGTGCCAAGGTATGCGAAGAATAAGTATTGCATTGATTAAATTACTGTTACGGTCACGATTAATTCGTAAGTTACAAAAATTGTTTCAGGGAGTTGTTAACTGCACAATCTGATAATGCATATTATTGCCTACCTTTAAACATGAAGTCCTTTTATAAAGAACCATGAGGTTCAAAGGGAAAGGGGTTAATGCAACAATACAGGTCAAAGACATAGGGGCTGATTTACCATGATGAAAATATTTGCTGAAACAAAGGGAAAGTTAATTGTTATGCTGGTAGTTGCCTGTCAACTGATAAGCCCTGCCTGCCAGAGACAACTCTATCCTGAACAATCGTTTCAGAATATTGAAGGCAGTGCTGAAAGGAAGAGGCTTGACGATTTTTTGAATTCCGGAGTTGAAAAAGGGTTGAATACCAAAACTGCCAGCGCTGATGAGATCGTTGAAACTGCTGAAAAATATCTTGGTGTGCCTCATTGTATGGGCGGAACAACAATGAAATGCATGGATTGCTCCGGATTACTTGTAACGGTTTTCGCCGGCCTTGGCATTACTCTGCCCCATAACTCGGAAGAACAAGCCAGATATGGTAAAATAATAAGCCGGATTGATGAGCTCAAAAAAGGGGACCTGGTTTTTTTCATCAGATCATATCAAACAAGCCACTTCATAACCCATTCAGGCATTTATACCGGAAGTAATAAATTTATCCATGCTTCTACAAAAAATGGTGTGATAATAACTTCAATAAATGATCCCTGGTGGAATCAGAAGTTTATTTTCGGAACAAGGGTGTTAAAGCAGTGAATTGTTAAATAGGCCGCTTATGAATATTGAGATCCTGAGAGAATACTGTATTTCTAAAAAGGATGTCACCGAAAGTTTTCCGTTTGACGATGACACTCTTGTTTTCAAAGCCGGCGGGAGGATTTTTGCCCTGGTGAATCTTGAGGGCGACCTGAGTATAAATCTTAAATGTGATCCGGTTCTGGCTGTTGAATTAAGAGAAAGATATTCATCTGTTCTGCCTGGATATCATATGAACAAG
>JAVEXG010000071.1:0-17061 GCA_034004115.1 Bacteroidales bacterium
TGGTTGCACCCGGCTCAAATGGCACTCTTTCAGCTTACGATATTGATGATGAAGTCTATGGCGATGATCCTTCGGATGTCTTCCTGATGCAGCTTGAGATTCCGGTCAGCACTGTGGAATTCGTTGCAGAAAGGGTTTCATCAAGGGGAAACAGGGTAATACTCAATCCTGCTCCGGTTAAACAGCTTTCCAACGAGCTGCTGAAATGTCTTTATATTATTACACCAAACGAGATTGAAGCTGAACTGCTTACAGGTATAAAGGTTACTGATGCCTCCTCGGCTGAGAAATGTGCTGAAAAGCTCAAGTCAAGGGGACCTCAGAACGTAATCATAACAATGGGCGCGGCAGGGGCCTACCTGCTTACCGAAAATATCTCGAGGGTAATACCGGTTGTGCCTGTCAGGGCTCTCGATACAACGGCAGCAGGCGATGTCTTCAACGGTGCACTGGCTGTGGCTATAAGCGAAGGCAGAAACCTGGGCGAGGCAGTCCGGTTCGCAAACACTGCAGCTGCAATCTCGGTAACCCGTATGGGAGCCCAGTCTTCAGCACCCTACAGGAAGGAAATCAATTTGTGAAGATAACCATATTCATTTTTCTGATCACTAACCTTTTATCAAGATGAAAAATCTGATTTACTTACTATGCCTGCTAATCCTTACAATTGCCGGCTGTTTCGGCCATACACAGGAAAAAGGCAGACAAGCGGTGAAAATAATATTTGACACCGACCTTGGTCCCGATTATGATGATGTGGGAGCCCTGGCCTTCCTTCATGCAATGGCCGACAGCGGGAAGGCTGAGATACTGGCCACCGTGTCATCAAACAGGCACGAACTGGTAGTTCCTTCCATCGATGTCATTAACACCTGGTTCAACCGGCCCGGCCTTCCCGTCGGAGCTCCCCTGAACGATGGCGCCAGCATGGGCTCATCCCAGCACTGGGCCGACTCCCTGGTTGCCCGATACCCGCATGCAATCAAGTCAACATCTGATGCCGAAGATGCAGTTAAGGTCTACCGGAGAATCCTGGCTGAACAGCCTGACAACAGTGTTACAATAATAACAGTAGGATTCCTTACCAACCTTAAAAACCTTCTTCAGTCCGGACCCGATGATATCAGTCCGCTGACAGGAATACAACTCATTGAGAAAAAGGTATCAAACCTGGTTTCAATGGCCGGTGGATTTCCCGAAGGAAGGGAATTCAATGTCTTCATAGATCCGGCTGCATCAAAATACGTATTTGGTAACTGGCCCGGAGAGGTAATCTTTACCGGATTCGAGATAGGAAAAGAGATCCTCACTGGTCTCAGGGTCATGGAGATGCCAATAATGAAAAGCCCGGTAAAGGATGTCTTCCGGATCAGCATACCTATGTCGGAAGAAGACAGAAACGGCCGCATGAGCTGGGACGAAACTGCTGTCCTGATTGCTGTCTATGGCACAGACGGTTTTTTCAACACCCGCAGGGGCACTATCCTGATCGATGAAGAAGGCAATAACAAATGGATTGATGATCCTGAAGGAAAGCATCAATATGTAATTCAGAAGATGCCGGTACCCGAAATAACGCGTTTCATCGAAGACAGGATGATGCATATCCCATCTGACAAAAAATAATCTGAATTAATAATATAATGATAAACAAATACTTAGCAATACTGCTTTCAGCTTTACTTCTTGCACTGATTTCGTGCTCGGGTTCCGGAGATTTAACTCCGGTAAAATCAGATGTTCTTAAGGACAAGATCGCCGGCGGCTGGGCAGGGAAAATGATAGGTGTCACCTATGGAGCGCCCACGGAGTTCAGGGCTCAGGGTCGCACCTATGAGGACTCAATTAAATGGAAACCATCCGATATCAGGGGAAGCCTGTGGCAGGATGACATCTACGTCCAGCTTTCATTTCTCATGGCCATGGACAAATACGGAATGGATGCTCCGGCAAAAAAATTCCAGGAGATGTTTGCCCTGGCCGGATTCCCGCTGTGGCATGCCAATATGCAGGCCAGAAAAAACTACCACGACAGTATATTTGCCCCTCTGTCGGGAAGCCCTGAATATAATATCCATGCCGATGACATTGATTTTCAGATAGAATCGGACTATATCGGCTTCATGTGCCCGGGAATGCCTGCCACTGCTGCGAAAATAGCCGAAAGGATTGGACGTATTATGAATTACGGCGACGGTGTCTATGGCGGAATCTTCGTTGCTGCCCTTTATTCTGAAGCATTCCTTGAATCAGACATCAGGCTTATCGTCGAAAAAGCACTCCTCTCAATACCTCCTGAAAGCGACTACCACAAGGCAATCAGCGATGTGATCTTACTGCACAGACAATATCCCTCCGACTGGCGGGCAGCATGGATGCAGCTTGAGGGCAAATGGGGCGATGTTGACATCTGCGGCGCCGGCTCTCACTTCAACATTGATGCTAAGCTTAACGGCGCCTATATAGTCATGGGACTGCTTTACGGCGAAGGGGATCCTCTCAGGACACTCGAGATATCAACCCGCTGCGGCCAGGATTCCGATTGCAATCCCTCAAATGCCATGGCAGTGCTGGGAGTGATAAACGGTTTCAACGGACTACCGGAAGAAATGCAGGACGGGATAAGGGCAATCGCCGATTCGACCTTCATCCATACATCCTATACTTTCAATACAGCCGTTGAATCTACATACAAATATGCCATTGACCTTATCGGCCGCTCAGGAGGAAAGTCAGGTGGAAACAGGATTTTGATAAGAAAAGAAGAACCATCAGCCCCGGAGCTGGAAATATCCTTTCCAGATCTCGTCTTCGACAAAAAAATATCAGTGTTTGACAAAAAGGAATGGAAATTCAGGGGGAAGTGGGAGATTTACGGGGCAGCATCAGGAGGGGGTAATCAGCTCCCCGGCCAGGCAATGGTTTCCGGGAACTCCGGTGATGAACTTACGATTGAATTTTCAGGGACAGGCTTATCACTCGAAGGAAACTGGTATCGCGACGGCGGCAGGGCGGATGTCTACCTTGACGGAAAGCTTCACCGCACCATCGACACTTACTATGATTATGCCGGACAACAGCATACGGAAAGCATCTGGCATGCGGTAAACCTTCAGCCGGGTGATCATACTGTCAAACTGGTGGTTAATGGCGAAAAACGGAACGAGTCAGCCGGGACAAAGGTGTATGTCACTGCTGCAACTATCTTCAGGGGAGCTGAAAAAGAGAATGAAACCCACAAATTCAGCTTTGAGCAATAGCTGAACCGCTGTGAGGCTGCTTTAGATCATTAAAGCACCGGAGCATTTCTTCTGCTGAGGGGGATGTAATCACTCCTTTCGTATACATTCTTGAATGCCGGCCTGATAATCCTTTTTGCTGAATAGGTAAGCTCCTCGATCCTGTGTGTGCACCACCCCGAAACCCTGGCAATTGCAAAAAGCGGCGTGTACAGCTCCTTTGAAATGGCCAGGCAGGAATATACAAAACCGGAATAAAAATCAACATTTATGCAAAGTGTCTTGGCGGTCTTTTCCCCCTTGAACAACCTGAAAACCTCAGGAGTGACTTTTTCCACAAGTGAATAGAGCTCAAACTCCTCAAGGCGTCCCTTTTCAATAGCCAGCTCCCTTGCCTTGGATTTCAGAATTATAGCCCTGGGATCTGAAATTGTATAAACAGCATGACCGACTCCGTAAATCTTACCCGAAAAATCATTAGCCTCCCTGTTGAGTATCTTCAGAAGGTAATTCTTCACCTCATCCTCATCCTTCCAGTCTTTTACATGAGACTTGATATTCTCCATCATCTCGAGAACCCTCACATTGGCCCCGCCGTGCAACGGTCCTTTAAGCGACCCAATGGCCGATGTTACCGACGAGTAGATATCCGTCTCCGATGAGCTCGTAACCCGCATAGTAAATGTAGAGTTGTTTCCGCCTCCGTGTTCGGCGTGGAGCACAAGCATAAGATCCAGCAGATCAGCTTCCAGCTTTGTAAAAGGCGGATTGGTTCCCTTGATGAGGTAAAGAAAATTCTGGGCAGTGGTGAGTTCCGGATCGGGATGCCGTATCGACAGGGTCTTTCCCTTGTAAAGGTGCCTCAGCGCCTGGTATGAGTAAGCAACAATTGTAGGGAATTTGGCAATCAGATTCAGCGACTGCCTGATCATGTTGCTGAGAGTAATGTCATCTGGCTTGTCATCCAGAATATATAGACCGAGAACCGATCTCGCCAGGATATTCAGAACATCCTTCCCCTTCATTGAGAGAATCATATCCTTCACAAAATCGTCAGGAAGAGCTCTCAGGTTGGCCATGTAACTGGTGTACTCATCCAGTTCGGCTGTCGTCGGCAGATATCCGGCAAGAAGCAGAAAAACAGTCTCATCAAAGCCGTGCCTGCCCTCTGCCTGAAATCCGGCAGTGATATCTTCCAGATCGATTCCCCTGTAATAAAGCTTCCCCGGCATGGGAATGACCTTCCCTTCCTCTTTCCTGTAACCGACTACATCACCAATGTTCGTCAGCCCTACCAGAACACCGGTTCCGTCGGCATTTCGCAAACCTCTTTTGACATCATATTTCTCATACTCTGTGCTGTCGATGTCGCAGGACTTTCTTACAGGCACCTCAAGCCTTGAAATGATGTTGTTCTCTTCCATAATTAGGGACTTTTTCAATATGTATTTATGTTTGTGATCAATGCATCACCGAATTCGGATGTCTTCAGGAGACGGGCATCGTCCATCTGACGATGAAAATCGTAGGTGACCTTCCTTTCCAGGATGGTACTTTCCAAACCTTTATAGATACAATCAGCAGCTTCGCCCCAGCCGAGATAATCGAACATAAGAGCCCCCGACAGGATCACCGATCCCGGATTGACCTTATCCTGACCGGCATATTTCGGTGCTGTCCCATGGGTTGCCTCAAATACTGCATGTCCGGTTTCGAAATTGATGTTTCCACCCGGTGCTATGCCAATACCACCGACTATCGCAGCAAGCGCATCAGAGATATAATCCCCGTTCAGGTTAAGGGTGGCAATTACCGAGTATTCCGCCGGCCGCGTCAGTATCTGCTGAAGAAATGCATCAGCTATCACATCCTTGATTATTACCTTCCCTTTCGATTCTGCTTCTGCCATAAGCTCTTTGGCTCTCTGCTCACCCTCCTTTGCCGAGACAGCGTTGTACTGGTTCCATGTGAATACTGAATCTCCGAACTCCCTTTCAGCCAGTGCATACCCCCACTTCATGAATGAACCTTCGGTGTATTTCATTATGTTTCCCTTATGAACAATTGTAACCGAGGGAAGCTTCCTTTCAATTGCAAATTTAACCGCTTGTCTCACAAGGCGCTCCGTCCCTTCAAGCGAGACAGGCTTGATACCGATGGATGATGTTTCCGGAAAACGGATGGATTTCACTCCCAGTTCATCTATCAGAAACCTCCTGAGCCGCTCAGTCTTCTCATCACCATTCATATATTCTATACCCGCGTAGATGTCCTCCGAGTTTTCCCTGAAAATATGCATGTCAACCTTTTCAGGATTCTTTACCGGACTTGGAACTCCATTGAAATATTTTACCGGACGGTAACAGACGTAAAGATCCAGTTCCTGCCTGAGTGCCACGTTAAGTGAACGCATGCCGCCTCCGATCGGAGTGGTGAGCGGTCCTTTGATTCCGACCATATACTCCCTGAAACTTTCAAGTGTTTCCGCAGGCAGCCACTGACCTTTCAGTTTGAACGCCTTCTCACCTGCAAGGACTTCCTTCCATTCAATCTTCCTGCTTCCGCCATAAGCCTTAGCCACTGCGGCGTCAAAAACCCGTACCGAGGCATGCCATATGTCAGGACCGGTTCCGTCTCCCTCGATAAAGGGAATTACAGGATTATCAGGGACATCCAGTTTGCCATTTTCAAGTCTGATTTTTTGAGGCTTCATATTTTAATATTATGCATTTGACTTTCTTATAAGGTTCAGGGCGCTTCCCGCCCGGAACCATGCTATCTGGTTCTCATTGTATGAGTGGGTCGCTTCAATGTCTTCAACAGTCTCATCCGAATGATGAACTTTAAGCCGGAACTTGCTTCCCGGAGCGAACTTCTGAAAACCTCCCAGGCTGAACCAGTCATCCTCGCGTATCCTTTCATAATCAGCAGGATTGGCAAAGGTGAGTGTCAGAACTCCCTGCTTCTTGAGGTTAGTCTCATGGATGCGGGCAAATGACTTCACAATGATGGCTCTTACTCCAAAAAACCTCGGTTCCATCGCAGCATGCTCACGCGATGAACCCTCTCCGAAATTATCCTCGCCGACAACCACCATATTCAGACCGCTTTTACGGTAACTATCCGCCACTTCAGGTACAGGCTCGTATTTCCCTGTAAAAATGTTGAGAACCGAATTTACCCCGTCGTTGAAGGCATTTACTGCGCCGGTCATGTAATTGCCTGAGATATTCTCCAGATGACCGCGGTATTTAAGCCAGGGACCCGCCATCGAGATATGGTCGGTTGTACATTTGCCTTTTGCCTTGATCAGCAGGGGTAAATTCTGAAAATCATTCTCATCAAACTCTTTAAAAGGTTTCAATATCTGAAGCCTTTCAGAACCGGGGTTAATGGTTACCTCTATATTCCTTCTGTCGGCCGGAGGCATTCTGAATCCGGGAGGCGGTCCCGAAGGGCCCGCAGGAGGAAGAACCTCGCCCGAAGGTTCAGGCAGGCTGATAAGCATCCTGTCCTTGCTGAATACCATGTCCGTCAGGGGATTAAACATCAGGTTGCCTGCAACCGACATGGCTGCAACTATTTCAGGTGATGCCACAAATGCATGGGTCTCGGGATTCCCGTCAGCCCTGCTGGCAAAATTCCTGTTAAAGGAATGGATTATCGAATTGGGACCTTTCTTTTTACCCCTGTCCCACTGCCCTATGCAGGGCCCGCATGCGTTGGCAAATAGCCTGGCTCCGGCTTTCCTGAATATATCCATCAGCCCTGCCTCTTCCGAAATTTGCCTGATCCTCTCCGATCCCGGAATAATTATGAATTCCGTTTTGACCGAAAGATTATTCTGAAGGGCATTCTCTATCACCGATGCTGCCCTCGACAGATCCTCAAACGACGAATTGGTGCACGAACCAATTAGTGCAGCACTTAACTTAAGAGGCCATCCATGCTTCACGGCCTCTTCCTTCATCCTTGATACCGGAACAGCACGATCGGGAGTGAAAGGACCATTTATATAGGGCTCAAGAGTCGAAAGATCAATCTCATATACCTGATCGAAATATTCTGAAGGATTATCATAGACTTCCTGATCAGCTGTGAGATGAACCAGGTTAGCCCGGGCAAGCTCTGCAACTTCTTCCCTTCCGGTCGAAACAAGGTAGTCAGTCATCGGTTCATCAAGACCGAAAACAGAGCAGGTCGCCCCGGTTTCTGCGCCCATATTGCATATTGTAGCTTTCCCGGTGCACGATAATGAAGCGGTGCCCTCCCCGAAATATTCTATTACCGAACCTGTTCCACCCTTGACGGTAAGCATGCCTGTCAGCCGCAGAATAACGTCCTTGGCTGAGGTCCACCCGTTAAGCCTGCCTGTCAGCTTCACCCCTATTATCCCGGGGAGTCTCAGTTCCCATCCCATTCCAGTCATGACATCAACGGCATCAGCTCCGCCGACACCTGGGGCTATCATCCCAAGACCGCCGGCTGTAGGCGTATGCGAATCGGTTCCTATTATCATGCCCCCGGGAAATGCATAATTCTCAAGCACAACCTGATGAATTATCCCTGAACCCGGATCCCAGAAACCGATATTGTATTTCCCCGAAACAGCTCTGAGAAAATCATACACTTCCCTGTTCATCCCAAGAGCCGTACTAAGATCCTCATCAGCGCCAAGCCTTCCCTTAATCAGATGATCACAATGAACCGATGCCGGAACCTCCGACTGGTCCTTCCCCGTCACCATGAACTGTAACAGGGCCATCTGGGCCGTAGCATCCTGCATGGCAACCCTGTCGGGACTAAAAACAGCATAATCGGACTTTCTTTTCAATGCGGCGATCTGCGACCGGTCGACCAGGTGATTGAACAGTATCTTTTCGGTAAGTGTAAGGGGACGGCCGGCTGCCTTGCCAATCTCCTCCATCCGCCCGGGAAGTGACCGGTAAAAAGTTGTGATTATGTCGATATCAAGGATCATATTTCTGGTTTCTCGCTTTTAATTTTTTCTCACATGCCCGTTCCCTTCGATTATCCACTTGTAGGTCGTCAGCTCCCTTAGAGCCATGGGACCACGTGCATGCAGCTTCTGTGTTGAAATACCTATTTCTGCACCGAGACCGAATTCACCGCCGTCGGTAAAAGCAGTGGATGCATTAGAATAAACAGATGAAGCATCAACATGTTTGAAAAACAGTGCTATTCGTTCACTGTCTTCCGAAATTATAGCTTCGCTGTGCTTCGAACTATACTTTTCAATATGCTCCAGCGCATCTTCCATGCCTGAAACTGTCTTTACCGACATCCTGAGTGAAAGGAACTCCGTGCCGAATGACTCTTCTGTCGCATTCCGGAGCAGATCCGAAGGGTAATGATCCTTCAAAGCCTCAAAGGACTTGGTATCGGCCAGGATCTCCACTCCGGAGCCTCCGCACAGGCCTGTCAGGTATGGCAGGTCAGCCAGCCGGCTCTCATGGATGATAAGACAGTCGAGGGCATTACAGACACTCACCCTTCTGGTCTTTGCATTGTGGATTATCCTGCGCCCCTTGTCACGGTCGCCATATTCGTCAAAATAGGTATGACAGATGCCTGCGCCGGTCTCGATCACAGGAATTTCAGAGTTTTCCCTCACAAAATCTATCAGGGCGCGGCTTCCCCTTGGAATTATAAGATCAACATACTGTCTGGCTTTCAGGAGCATGGTTGTTTCCTCCCGCCCCGGAGGAAGCAGAGTCAGAACATCGGGATTGACATTGAACTCTTTCAGTACATCCTTAATGACATTTGTTATTGCCATGTTTGAATTGATTGCATCGCTCCCTCCTTTCAGGATGCATACATTGCCCGATTTGAGACAAAGTGAGAAGACATCAAAGGTCACATTCGGCCTTGCTTCATAAATGATCCCGATAACACCAAAAGGAACCGAGATCCTCGAGATCTTCATTCCATCGGGTCTGTCATACTCTGAAAGGATTTGTCCGAAGGGAGATTCCATTTCCGAGACCTTCAGTATATCATTTGAGATGGACCAGATCCTTTCCTCAGTCAGCATCAGCCTGTCATACAAAGGATTGCTCTTGTCCATCAGCTCCAGGTCGCGGGAATTTTCGGAGAGAATGAATTCCATCCTGTTTACAGTTTCTTCAGACAGTCGCTCCAGAATCAGGTCGATGGTTTCCGTTCCGATAACATTCAGCGATCTCTTCGCCGCTGAAGCATTAACAAGAATTTTCTCAAGACTGGTCATAATGCAATTCCAAATATTCAGGTGCCAAACCCGTTTCTCAGTTCATCGTTTAAAACAAGATAATGGTAATGTATAAAGGGCCTTGGCAGTTTAGTCCCTATGCTCTGCTCCGCCTTCCTCGAGTCATAGGCTGATTTCCCCAGACCGATATTATTGCCCTCCTCATCAAGTATCCTTATAATGTCACCCTTTTCAAAATATCCCTCAACACCGGTTATACCCACCATCAGCAGGCTTGAAGCCCTGTTGGCAAGAAGAGCATCCTTTGCTCCCCTGTTGACAATAACCGCCCCCTTGGCGAATGTATCGGAATGATAAAGCCATTTCTTGACACTCTTTGGCCGGCCGTTGCATCCGCGCAGCCGAGTAAAGGGAACATCCCTGCCCCTCAGAATATCGAGGACAATTGAATCGCGATTGCCGTTGGCTATGTAAACATCAACACCCTCGGAGGCAATTTTCCGTGCGGTAGTGTATTTTGTAAGCATGCCGCCTCTTCCAAATCCTGATTTTGAAGATGTTATATACTGTTCCGGATTAACCGAATCATCACAAACCTCTTTTATTATCTCCACACCATCCGAACCGGGAACCCCGTTGTAGATGCCATCCACATTCGACAGAAGAAACAAAGCCTCACTGCCCATCATTGAAGCTATCATACCCGAAAGTTCGTCATTGTCGGTGAACATCAACTCGTTAATCGCCACAGTATCGTTCTCATTCACAACAGGCAGTACTTTATTCTCAATCATCGCAGAAATGCAGTTCTTCATATTTAGATAATGACGCCTGTCTCCGAAGCCTTCCTTGGTTGCCAGTACCTGGCCTGCGATGATATTGTATTTCCCGAACAGAAACTGGTAGGTAGACATCAGTTTCACCTGGCCTATGGCAGCCCATATCTGCTTGGCGGATACGATGTTTGTCCTCTTTGCCGGTACTACCGAACCTCTGCCTGCCGCTACCGCCCCCGATGAAATCAGAATTACTTCCAGACCCTGTTTCGACAGAACTGCAATATCCTCCACCAGCCTGAGCATCCTCCCCACATTAAGCGAACCATCCTCACGGGTAATCACATTGCTCCCTACTTTTATTGCAATCTTTTTGTACTTCCAGTCGGTGTTTTTCAATTTATAACTTTTTTATGCTGTTCTGAAAAATTTTGGCGCAAAAATAATAGAATTTATTAACACATTAAAGTAATATTGAGATTTTTAAACATCTTGATAAGTCAGTTTCAGGAGAAAACAGACAGCAGGTAATTCGATAAAAAAGCGACGACACCGGTTCTGAATCTCTTAATTATCATGTTTAAGAATTAATTCCTGATGTAATTATCCTTTATTTTTACAATTTAATAAAAATGACCGACTTTCTGCCATTTGCAGGGTGGTAATCAGAAATAAAACAGTGAAGAAAATGAGATTTGTAATTATCCTTCAGTTAGCTGCGGCAATTTTAGCAACAACAGTTGCATGTAAAAAGACCGCTGAAGTTCAGGTTTCAGGCGAGCTTAAGCAATGGCATACGGTAACCCTGACATTCCCCGGACCGCATTCGGCCGAATACGATACCCTTAATCCGTTCACGGATTACCGGCTTGATGTTGAATTTATAAACGGAACCAGGTCATTCTTTGTTCCGGGCTATTTTGCAGCCGATGGCAATGCGGCGGAGACATCTGCACAATCGGGAAGCCTGTGGCGGGTTAAATTCTGCCCTCCTTCCCCGGGAGAATGGAAATATAATGTCAGCTTCGCAAAGGGAAGGAATATTGCAGTGGCAGGTGATCCGGCATCAGCTCAAAAGATTTATCCTGACGGTGAAACAGGAACTCTTGAAATTTCTGAATCCGACAAGAGCGCTCCTGATTTCAGTTCCAAAGGGCGGCTCAAATATGACGGGACACGCTACCTGAAACACGAAGGGAACGGAGAAATCTTTCTGAAAGGAGGAGCCGACAGCCCGGAGAATTTCCTGGCCTACAGGGAATTTGACGGCACATACTACGGAGGAAGCAACAAAGCCAGAAGCGGGGAAGCAGATCCCAACCAGGGATTGCATCTGTATGAACCTCATATTGCCGACTGGAATGAGGGAGATCCTCAATGGAACAACGGCAGTGGAAAAGGGATCATAGGAGCTCTGAATTATCTGTCATCCAAAGGGATGAACAGCTTTTACTTTCTTACATTGAATATTCTGGGCGATGGTGAGGACGTGTGGCCCTATACTGACCGCAACGAGCGTTATCGTTTCGATTGCAGCAAGCTCGATCAGTGGGATATCGTCTTTTCTCATGCCGACAAACTCGGAATAATGATGCATTTTGTCCTGCAGGAAACTGAAAATGAATGTCTTCTCGATTGCGGTTATCTTGACGTACAAAGAAAACTATATCTCAGGGAGCTGATTGCACGGTTCTCTCACCACCTTGCACTTACATGGAATCTTGGCGAGGAACATCACCCCACTGACTGGTCACCTTACGGACAGACTTACAACGACACGAAAAAAATGGCTGACTACATCAGGGAAACTGATCCCTATGACAATTTCATCGTAATTCATACCCATTCAAGTCCTGCACAAAGGAGAAAAGACATGACTGAGTACCTTGGATTTAAGAATGTTGAAGGTCCTTCAATCCAGTGCGGTAATGTTGATGAAGTTCACGAGGATGCTAAATACTGGATAGAAAAATCAGGTGATGCATTCCATCAGTGGGTGGTTTGCATAGATGAGATAGGACAGCACTGGAAGGGAGCCCTGCCTGACTCGTTCGATCCGGGTCATGACACAATAAGGCACAAAGTACTGTGGGGCAACCTTATGGCCGGAGGCGGAGGCGTTGAATGGTACTTCGGATACCAGTACCCCCATTCAGACCTGAGTTGTGAGGACTGGAGAAGCCGCGACCTGCTCTGGGATCAGACAAGAATCGCGCTTGATTTCTTCCACAGGCATCTGCCTTTCACAGAAATGATGAGCTCTGACGAACTTACCCTATCCAAGGACGATTACTGCTTCGCAAAAACAGGCGAGATTTACGCTGTCTATCTACCTCAGGGAGGTCAGGCGAAAATAAAGATACCGGATGGCAGTTATGACATACAGTGGTTCAATCCCCGCGATGGAGGGGATTTGCAGAAAGGGCCGGTTGAAAAAATTACAGGAGGAGGCTATGCCTCAACAGGCTTACCTCCCGCTGACCCGTCCAAAGACTGGGTTTGCCTTATAAGGAATTCATCAGCCCTGTAAGCTATAATGCATCCTTACATATCATAAATATATCATTTTGATATATTCTGATATTATAATGATACTATTTTGATATAATCCTACCCTTAAGTCTCTGGTCCTCAGAGGATGAACCAATGAAGAAATTAATCCTTCCCGGCTCAAGGGCCCATTTTCCCTTTTCCGTATCCCAGTAAGCAATGTCGGATCCCTTCAAAGGTATGGTGACTGTTTTGGATTCGCCCTTTTTAAGGTATACTCTCGCAAATCCCTTAAGAGCTTTACCCGGACGCTCCACCCCGGAACCAGGAAAGCTGACATAAAGCTGTGCCACCTCGTCGCTGTCATAATTTCCTGTATTCTGCAACATGAAACTGATGTTCAACTTTCCATCGATCTCAAACGACTTTGCATCGGTCTTCAGACCGGAGTATCTGAAAATCGTATAGGTCAGTCCGTGACCAAATGCGAAAAGCGGTTCATGCTCGTCATACATGTATGTCCTGCCGTTCCTTATATTGTAATCGAGTATGGGAGGCAGCTGGTCAATTGATGATGTCCAGGTCTGTACAAGCCTTCCTGCAGGACTAACTTTGCCAAATATTACATCAGCCACGGCATTACCCAGTTCCTGACTTGACTGCGAAACATGAAGGATAGCAGGGACATTAGCCTTCGACCAGTTTATCGCGTATGGAAAGCTCGAAACAATTACAAGAACCGTATTGGGATTAGCTTTCATCACCAGCTTTACAAGATCTTCCTGCTCCAGTGAAATGGCCTGCCTGTCTACATCTTCTCGTCCATCGCTCGGAACCTGGTTCTGACCCCAGCCAAGTCCGTAACTCAGGGGATGATTTCCCACACAAACTATTGCAACATCGCTTTCCCTGGCTGCAATAACGGCGGAGTCAGCCTTATTGCTCATGGCAAACCTGAAAGTCACATCATTTCCAAGAGCAGACCTGATGCCGTCACGAATATTCACACTATAAGGCGGGGTGCCTGAATACCAGTCGGATATTACCTTATTTGAAGATGGTCCGATAACGGCAATTGATTTTATTTTTTCCTTCTGAACGGGAAGCAGATTTGTGCCGTTCTTCAGAAGCACTATTGATCTGACTGTTGCTTTTCTTACAAGATCAGCAGCTTCTTTAGTTGTCCAGGGAGCAATCGTATCAGTTATTCCAATGCCGGCATATGGATTTTCCAGTGAATTGTCGAGCATACCCAGTTTCAGAATCACCCTGAGGTTCCCGTAGATTGCTTCATCAATTTCCTTTTCGGTTACAAGGTTTTTTGAGAGGGCTCCCTTTATGGCTGCCATATAATTGTCAAGAAAGACAGTTATCCCGGCCTTTATGCATTCAGCCGCGGCAGTGTCGAGAGAAGAATAATATGCATGGGTTGACACAAGCTGTCCGAAAGCACCTCCGTCGGTGCAGACTATCCCCCTGAGTCCCCAGTCGTTCATGGTTACGTTCCGTATTACCGGATGAACCGTACAAGGAATGCCGTTGTACTTGTTATAGGCCGCCATATAGCATTGTGATCCACCTTCGACAACTCCCTTATAAAACGCATAGGAATAATACTCCCTGAACAGCCGTTCGTCGAAATCGGAACTGTTGTATGTCCTGTTATTCTCATTGCTGTTTGCAAGGAAATGCTTCATCAGGGAGGCGGTTTTCCAGTACACAGGATGGTCGCCCTGAAGTCCCCTGACAAATGATGTAACCATGGTGGAGTTCAGGAAGGGATCCTCTCCGAAACATTCCTCGGTCCTTCCCCACCGGATATCCCGCCCCATGTCAGCATTCGGAGCAAACACCACCAGACCGGAGATGCCAAATTTCTTGTTCTGGGCAAGATAACGGGCTTCTGTGGCCTGCCAGTCGGCAATCTTTTGCATCATCTCAGGATCCCACATCTGGGCAAGTCCGATTGCCTGGGGAAAAGTTGTAGTCGGAGATGCTTTTTGACCTTTCACAGCCCAGTTGGCCGGACCGCTGTAGGCGAGCCCGTGCAGGCCCTCTATCGTCCTGGTGCCCTGCACTCCAAGACGGGGAACCGATATCCTGGTCGACAGGCATTGAAGCTTTTCATCGAGTGACATCAGGGAGATAAGGTTCCTTATCCTTTCATCCTCAGAGAGATTCCTGTCCTGAAAGGGCCAGGGCTGGGATTGGACAATGATTGAAACGAATGCTAAAAACAGAACCAGGGTAAGTCTTTTCATGATCAGAATTGCATTAAAATGAGCTAAACTCTTTTTTACAAGTTAAGGAGCGTTATCCTTGCCAGATAGTATTACTAAATTATGAATAATAATCATACAGCAGAAAAAAGGAACTTCATAAATTCAACTGATCATTAAGGCCTGATTTATAATTATGAAGCGCACATAACAGTATATCGCAATATTAAATGTCTGATACGATTTAGTATTATTCGTGCATTAGTGGCAAAAAACAATAGCCACGGATGCACGGATGTTATCCTTCTTCAAACCCCAACCAGATCCCCTGATACATTTTCAGAAGTGCCTTGCCCGTCATAATTAAATACTCCTTCATGCACCCAGTGTCTGAACTTCCTGAAGGGAATCCTTATCTCTTATTCATTAATTTATCCTTGTGAATTTCAGCGATTTAATAAGTCCGGCTTCTTCATGTCCCTTGCTGATCAGCTTAATAGAAATGTATTCCTTACCCTCATTCAGTTTGATAGTGCCAACATCCATCCACGACCATGTGCGTTCAACTGATTCGCTGCGTTTAACATAATCCCTTTCCGGAAGAACAACAGATTCAAACGGTTTACTGATTTCAAATAAAACCTGACCTGAGCCGGTATTTAATACCAGCCGGCTTCCTGTTTCTCCTTCAGTGCATCCGTACTGCATTTCGACCTTGTAGGTGCCCTCGTTGTTAATATTCAGCGCCCACAGGATGGAATCTCCATCCTGGATCCAGTTTTCGGTATGCGACTGGTTGGGATGAATACTGGAATATCTGATTTTTCCTGAAAGTGCAGCATCCTGGACGGGCAGGGTAAAGCTTTCTTCTCCCGGGAATCCTGCCTCAATCGTTGTAACAGGCTGATAGTTTGAAATCAGTTCCGTGTTATGTCTGACAAGTTCACCAAGCAAAAATAGGGTTGTTGATTTCTCTTGTGAAGAAATGTCATTTTTCTGTTCAGGATCTTCATTAAGGTTATAGAGCAATGTATCCTTGCCTGTCAACACCAGCCTGTATGTATTGTTTCGGACAGAGCTGTTGCAGAGCTCAATGGGCTGATTGCCCTGACGAGAATATATAAGCCTTTCGAAAGTTTTCTGCTTACCCATTATTATCCCTGAAAGATCTGTTCCGTCGAATGGTTTCACCGGATCATATTTCAATCCGCACAGACCAATAAGGGTAGGCATAATATCGATATCCTGAGCCAGCTGCTGTGTTGTGGATGGGTTAATATGCCCAGGCCAGCTTATGTAAAAAGGCACCCTCACGCCCCCCTCATCGACTGATCCCTTTCTTCCCTTCATGCCTCCGTTGTAACGATCGGTGTTGGGGCCATTGTCGGAGAGGAAAATCACAATTGTATTCTCAGCAAGATTCAGTTCCTCAAGCTTTTCAAGTATCCGGCCAATGTTATCGTCCATATTCTCAACCATCCCATAGACACTGGAGAGTGTTGAATCAAGACCTGCCTGTCTGTATTTGCTGAAATATTTTTCGGGCACCTGAAAGGGTGAATGAGGAACATTGAATGACACGTAACATAAAAAAGGATTATCCCTGTTTCGTTCCATGAAATCAATAGCCTGTCCGGTAAAATAATCGCTTGTATATCCCGATGATTGCTTTTCTTCATCATTATGAAGAAACCAGGCATCGAAGTAGTATCCCAGATGACCTACGGGAAATCCGACGAATTCATCAAAGCCCTGCCTGTTTGGATGCTGAGGATAGTATCGTCCATTATGCCATTTTCCAAAGCACCCTGTTGAGTACTGGTTTTCCTTAAGGACCTCGGCAAGTGTCACTTCGTCACCCCTCATATTCTCATAACCTCGTGTAACCGAGGAGACACCAGTCCTCAGAAAATATCGGCCGGTAAGCATCTCAGCTCTTGTGGGCGCACTTAACGGACATACGTAAAACCTGTCAAAACTGAGGCTCCGGGCTGCAAGCCTGTTAAGAACAGGTGTTTCAATCGCAGGATTCCCATTGAGGTTCACATCGCCCCAGCCCATATCGTCGGCAAGGATCACAACAATATTCGGATTGGAATTTTTTGCCAGATTACTACATGAGA
>JAVEXG010000229.1:0-3601 GCA_034004115.1 Bacteroidales bacterium
CTGGCCCTGTTGTCACGGGGATATCGGCCTGCTGATGCTGCGGTTCTGGGAGTCTGGCTGCATGGACTTGCCGGCGACCTGGCGGCTGCCGGGATGGGGCAGGAATCGGTTACTGCCTCTGATATAATTGATTATATATCCCATGCATTTGTTAAAACAGAAGAGATGAATCAATAATTAAAACTTACAATATGCAAAATCCATTAAGATTTACCTGTCTGGCGTTAATCGCAATTCTTGCTGCTTCATGTGCCGCGAACAGGTCTGTGAGCAGTTCAAGGAATTCCGTGGACCCGTTGTCAGGAAGGCCTTCAATTTCCGATGGCAGCCTTGTGTATGGCCTTCCCCTGTCGGTTGTTGATGTTGAGATTGAGGCCGAGCACGTAATCGAGAAACCGGGTCCATATTCCCGTTATGCCAACGATTTTCTGGGATTGAGGGATGTTATTACAACCGAAAATGAGTACTGGACAATTACAGGACTGACCATCAGTACCCATGAGGAGCTTGACCCTGATCAGTTCTACGTTATTTCAGCAGGATCGGAGTTCCGGACGAATGTTCTCGCCATGAAAAAGCAAGGCCTGATGCTTGATCTCAATCCTGAGCTTTACAACTCAACGGGCCGGTCGACAGTTGGAGATGACAGCGACCTTGACGGACTCAATGTCTATGATCTCGGTTCCGATGAGTATTTCCTCCACAGGAAGGATACCCTGTTCCGGGTTGTGAATCTCGATACCACATTCATACGTGTGCCTTACCTTGTTGAGAAAAAGCAGAAGCTGACAATCGATCAGCTTGCTGAAAAAGCTGCAATAAGGCTAATGGAGCTGAGAGACGGAAAACATATGATACTTACCGGTGAGACTAATCTTTTTCCTCAGGATGAGGCTGCAATTGTTGAAATGAACCGGATCGAGAAGGAGTATACTGAACTATTCACCGGAAAAACATTGACGTCAAAGCGTAAAATCAGGTACCAGGTTATTCCGGGAAAACAAAAGACTGGTGAGAAAATAACACTATGCAGGTTTTCTGAAGCCACAGGCTTTTCTGATCCGTCGTCCGGTCCGGGAACTCCTGTTGAAATTGAATTCGTACCCGAAAGGAAAATGGCAGGATTGAATTTCACGCCAGGAAAAGCAGGTTCTTCTTCCCAGAACGATAAATTATTTTACAGGGTGCCCGATGTGGTGAATGTAAAAATCTCAGTTGGCACGGAAGTGCTTAATTCAACAAGAAAACTTATTTATCAGTTCGGGGAAATAGTCAGGTTGCCTTCAAACTATGTTATTGACAGGTAAAAGTATGTTATAACAATGTTATAACATACCTGTGAGAGGCAAAGATATTGATTTTAAGTTTTTATGCTGTGCCGGGCCGGTCTGAGTAAGGCCGCTTGATTGTTATTCTATTTTACCTTTGAAGGCTGCAGAAAATTCCTGAAAGTTACTGGTTTCATAGGCCTTGTCGGCAAAGAAGGTGAGAAGCAGCTCCATTTCCTTTGGCTGGCGGTAGCCCGGGACAGGTGACACCTGGAATTTGTCATCCTTTTTCGTAAGGAAAACCACGGTGGGGTAGGAAAGCTGACCATTCAGAAGGGCAACTGCAAGCTGGTGTGCCTTGCCTGCTTTTCCGTCATTTGTGAATTTCTGTCCGAAGAAAGTAATCTCCTCTTTGCCCTCAGCATTGAATTTGACCGGATAGAATTTTGTGTTAAGAATTTCGGCAATGACCGGATTAGTGAAAGTATCCTGGTCCATCTTCTTGCACCACCCGCACCAGTCGGTATAAGCATCAATGAACATCGGTCTGAATGATTGCCTGGAAAGCTGTTCGGCTTCCTGGATTGAATACCATTTTATTTCATTCTGACAAAATGCGCTTAGTGTAAACGCTGTCAGTAAGGCTATTAAAAAATATTTTCTCATGAGTTCGTTCTGAAAGATAAAGATTTTATTTGCGTTTTCATTTAATACCTTTCTCCTGATTCGCCGGCGAAAAGCGGATTTGCACTAATATAAACGGTAAAACAAGATTTTATGTTCATTTTAACCAGATAAATTCAGGATTATCACAAAAATATTTTTCTACATTTACTGATCCTTAAACGAACCTACCTTTTAAATGGAAACAATTACAAATACTTTGCGCGACTCGAAGGCAGCACGATGGACTGCCCTTGCAGTAGTCGCTTTTACAATGCTGTGCGGCTACTGGCTGACAGATGTGATGGCGCCGCTGAAACCCATGCTTGAGAAAGAACTTTTGTGGAACAGTGCTGAATACGGATTCTTCACAAGCGCTTACGGGTGGTTCAATGTGTTCCTTCTGATGCTCATTCTCGGGGGGATCATTCTTGACAAGATGGGTGTAAGGTTTACCGGTATCATGTCGACAACAATAATGGTATTGGGAACCGCGATAAAATTCTGGGCCATTTCAACTCATTCTCTCGATGGACAGACACTGCTTGGAATGAAGGCTCAGGTAGTAATTGCCGGTCTTGGATTTGCAGTCTTTGGAGTCGGGGTGGAAACTGCCGGCATAACGGTGTCGAAGATCATTGTCAAATGGTTCAAGGGAAAGGAGCTGGCGCTTGCAATGGGTCTTGAAATGGCCACAGCAAGGATCGGGACAACAATGGCACTTGTCACTTCTGTTCCGATTGCCAGGGCTTTAGGCGGGGTTTCCAAACCGATTCTTGTTTGTCTGATCATGCTCTGTATTGGAATGATCTCATTCATCGTCTACACGTTCATGGATAAAAAACTCGATAAGTCGATAGCAGATGAGTTGAAAAGGAGTGAATCAAAAGAAAGCGAAGAGTCATTCAGCATAAAGGATATCTGGTATATTATCAGCAACAAGGGATGGTGGTACATTGCACTTTTGTGCGTTTTGTTCTACTCGGCCGTATTCCCCTTCTTAAAGTATGCATCCGATCTGATGGTAAATAAATTCGGTGTCGATCCCGAGCTTGCAGGAATCATTCCGGGTATGCTTCCCTTCGGCACCATGATTCTGACACCGCTGTTCGGCAATCTTTATGACCGGAAGGGGAAGGGAGCCTCCATAATGATCCTCGGAGCTCTTCTGCTGATATTTGTTCATGCGATGTTTTCAATTCCCTTTCTCAGGGCCACCCCGATTGCAATTGTGCTTATAATCATACTAGGAATTGGTTTTTCGCTGGTACCGTCTGCGATGTGGCCCTCAGTGCCGAAGATCATACCCGAGAAGCAGCTGGGAACTGCCTATGCACTTATATTCTGGGTTCAGAATATAGGACTTATGGGAGTTCCTGCACTTATTGGCTGGGTTCTTGACAAATATTGTATCACCGGAACGCACCTGATCGACGGCTCACCGGTTCCAAGCTACAACTACACGCTCCCGATGATAATATTCACAAGCTTCGGGGTTATCGCTCTCGTATTTGCTCTTCTGCTGAAGGCAGAGGACAAGAAAAAGGGATATGGCCTGGAGATGCCGAATATCAAAAAGTAATCTAACATGGCGCACAAAAAAAGGATCACATGACAGGTGATCCTTTTTTTTGTTTCCGGCTGGAAAACTTTACCTGAAATTCTTAAGC
>JAVEXG010000230.1:0-3575 GCA_034004115.1 Bacteroidales bacterium
TAACTGTTTATTTGTATACCAAAACTACTCATAATTTCCATATTTCGTGGTTATTGTGTAGCTGAAGGTGGATTTATCACCTCCCTTTATCATAAATCGTCAAACGGACTCCTTATCTTCTCAATACTTTGAATCGTTACATGAGTGTAAATTTCAGTGGTCCGGCTGCTCTTATGTCCCAATAATGCCTGAATATACCTCAGGTCTGTACCCGCTTCAAGGAGATGCGTCGCGTAACTGTGCCTCAATCCGTGAAGAGTAATGTCCTTTTTGTTTATCCCTGCCTTTAGAAAGGCTGTCTTAAATATCTTTTCGAGGCTTGCCGGACTGTACCGGCTACCCCTGGTCTGCCCCTCAAACAAATACTTCACAGGTTTATAATGCAACATATACTGATCAACCATCTGAATCAGCTTGTCCGACAACGGAACCAGCCTGTCCTTGAATCCCTTCGCCTGCCTGATCTGTACCAGCTTTCTGTCATGATCGATATCAGTGGGCAATAGCTCAAGAACCTCACTCCTCCTTAAACCACATCCGTAAACCAGACTTAGCATGGCCCTATGCTTTTCGTTTATTACTGAATCGAGTATCTTTTTTACTTCTTCTTTACTTAAGACATTCGGTAACCTGTGCTGCGGCCTGGGCCTTGATATCTCACCCGGATCAATTACTGACTTGTAAATCTTACCATAAAATTTCTTCACCGCACTTACCATCTGGTTCTGAAAAGAATGGCTCAACCCTTTCGGTAAAATATATTCATCTACAATCCTCACCAGATCTTCCGATGTGCAATCTTCTGCTTCCTTCGGACTGACAAACTTCAGAAAAGTCGCGATCATACCAGTATATGTCCTCACCGTCGATTCAGGATACCGGTTAGCTTCCATCCACTTTCTGAACTTCTCAATGTCCTTTAAGGCCTTTTCACTTAAAACTGGTTGCTTTGCTTCCCTGTCAATCCTCTGCTTTGCCGCCTCCCCTGAAGACACATCATTCTGCTTTGCACCAGGTTTGTCTGCCTCCACTTTATCCAGGGAACTGTAATCTACAAAAGCCTGCCCCCTGAAGGCATCCAGCAAATTGCCCTTTATGTTGCTGCTGTCAGGTATATGCCAAAATTTCATCCGGGAACTCCACCGGGCCCCTTCAATCTTTTTTACAATCCTGATCAGGCTTTCATCATACCCGAAGCTGAGGGAAATCCGCCTTTCCCCCTTATGAATTACTCTTTCGGCAACTACTTTTTTCATAACCGGCCGGTTAATAGTCCTTGAATTATCCTTCAACCCGGAGATAGCAATGCTCCGTCAGTCACAATGGCAACAGCCTCATCCCTCAGTCCCAACCGTACGTTGTATTTATTGCCTGACTCTCCCTTAAAATATATAAACACAACTAAAATTAAACATTATACATTAATTATAAACAAGGAATGCCTATTTTTTTAATAACTTAATTTTAAGACCAATGAAAGTCCCTGCAATGCTCATTCCGGGCATTGAGATTGCCCCCGGTTTTTGATTTTCCGGGGCCTGAAAAAGCCTGTGCAGACTATTTCTTTATTGTGAAGGTGGTAGCAACTGTCGTATTACCCTTTATCATTGACAAAACGGGACAGTATTTGTCTTCTGCGAGTCCGATTACCTTTTTTACATCCTCTTCGGTGGCATCGGGAGATTCAAGAAATATTTCCATTTGAACCGATTTGAAGCCGGTAGGGTGCTCTTCCTTTCTGATCCCTTTGGCCTGAATCTCCAACCCTGAAATTGTCTTGTTCATCCTTCGCAGAAAGGTAAGCAAGGCGCTGCCCAAACAGGATGAAAGGCTTAAAAGAAGCAGTTCAAGGGAAGTGTAACCCATATCATCGCCTAGCGGTGCGATATAATCAATTGAAACAGGCTCGTTGCCTTCGACTGAGCCCATGAAACGGAGCTTGTTGTTTACAAGCCTGATGGCAGAGTTCAACTCCTTCGATTTGTCATTCATAATAATTGGTAAAATAGTGTTTATGTGTAACTTCCGTTCAACCGTATTTTCATGTTTGATGCCCTTTCCTCCTGGTGCTGGTTATTATGCAAAAGGCAAATAGCATTGTGCTCCCGGCTTTTTAATACTGCTTCTGAATCTTTGTTAAATGTAATCATTGGTTGAGATTTTTCATACCGCCGCTTAATAGATTACGGAAAAAAGCTCACCTCATTCAGAAAATGTGAAGGTAATCCCTGTGATTTCTGAAATAGGAGTCACAAATATTGTTGCAAAAACAGTAAAAAACAGTAATAAACATTAATACATATTAGAATATTTCGTAATTTTATAACCTAACCAATTTTTTACGCCATGACAAAAGCAGGTGGATTATTGGAGGTCTTCAGAATATTTCAGAATACTGAATCTTATTTTGAAGACCGCAACAGCGGGCAGTCGGGACGATTAATCGTGAATCAGCTGCTGATAATTTGCATCTTTACTTTTCTTTACGGGGCTGTCATGGGAAGTTATCACAGCTTCCTTCAGTCGGTGGCAGCCGGACTGAAAGTGACTTTCCTGTTTTACAGTGCTATCCTGATATGTTTCCCTTCTTTTTATGTAATACAACAGGTTCTGGGATCAAGACTGACATTAAGGCAGATGGTGCTCATCATTTTAAGCGGATTCGTTCTTACATCCGCTATTGCTGTTTCGTTTGCCCCGATTGTTATTCTTTTCCAGCTTACAGGCGGAAATTACCATTTTCTTCAGCTCCTGCACGTTGCGATATTTGTCTTCTCGGGGATATTCGGAATGAAACTCATGATCGATGCCCTGAAATTCGCGTGTGAGAAGAAGGACATCTATCCGCGCACCGGAGTCAGTGTTTTCAGGATCTGGATGATAATCCTGGCATTCGTCGGGATCCAGATAGCATGGAACCTTCGCCCCTTTCTGTGCAACAAGACTGAGGAATTCAAACTTTTCAGGAAATATGAAGGCAATTTTTATACTGCTGTAATTTACTCCGTTCAACAGCTTGTTAAACCGGCTGAACGGGAAAGTAGTTTTGAAGTCAGGCCTGAAACTCAGGAACAGGTTACTGACACTGCCCTGTTGAATCTCATCAAAAAATAAGTAATGGATGAAATTATGACACTTGAAGAAGTGGCAAAATACCTGAAACTGAAACCACAAACAATTTATACCTGGGCCCAGAACGGAAGGATCCCCGCCGCCAAACTCGGAAAGGAATGGCGGTTCAGGAAAACAGTTATCGACAGATGGTTCAACCAGCATATCGATGAACGGTTTTCAGAATACCTGGAGAGATAAGCTGTCATCGGTCAGCTGTTTTAATTGTACACTAACTGTATCCTGACTTCTGACAATTAATGCGGCAGTGATACCATTGTTTAAATAAAGGATTCATAAGGTTGTTCCAGTCAGAGTTCGTAGAGATAAATTGCAGATTTCTTAGCATTTATATTAAGAATATTGATCTCCATGAATTAATTCACCACGGATTTCACGGGTTTCACGGATAAAATCACGGATGATATTATTTGAGACAATCCGTGCATTGCCCGTGTTCTCCG
>JAVEXG010000231.1:0-3531 GCA_034004115.1 Bacteroidales bacterium
TAGGAAAAGGGTTAGATTCGATAGAAATCCATGATCTTCGCCCTCCTCATACAGGAACTTCCAAAGCGGCGAGCCGAATCCATGTAAGGACATTCAAATAGATGATGTCATCCCGGATCGGGTTCCTCCCGATCCGAGATCTTAGTCCCTGACCAACGACTATTCAAAAAAACGATCCTGCCTGATGATGAGGGCCTCTAAGCGGCAGTTGTTTCGGGGGACAAGATTCCTTCGCTCCGGGCACCCGGGATTCGCAAATAGGGTAGTCATCTGGCACATTTTGCAACCCGGGCGCCCGGGTCTCGGAATGACGGTGCCCTTTTGGCTGCTTTGTCTACTGATCAGGCGTGACCCGGAATGACGGTGCATGAAGTTTGCGGATTGCCCAAAAAACAGTCCCGATGTTGGAGAACCTCACTGGGTATTATAAAGCGGCTGATGGTCAGACAAAAAAGAAGATCCTTGGTTGCATCTTTTCGGAAAAACTCGTTTTTGAAAAAGGAAAAGATGCAACCATACCCTTTACGGAACCCATACAGGTTTTGTTCAAGATTGCCAGGGTGTTACAAGGGTCGAAAAATAAAAAAGAGGTCGAAAATGACCTCTTGTCTACTTTGGCTCCCCAGGTAAGACTCGAACTTACGACCCACGGATTAACAGTCCGTTGCTCTAACCAACTGAGCTACTGAGGAAGATTATTTGCGCTCAAATTAAGCGTGCCAAAAGTAAGCCCTTTATGTGAATTAAGCAATATCTTTGCCGAAAATTTTTTATGAAACGGATATTGGGAATAGGCAACGCCCTTGTGGATATAATGACTCTACTCCAGGGGGAGTATATACTCCAGGAATTCAATCTGCCCAAAGGCAGCATGCAACTTGTTGACAGTGATAAATCAGAAGGGATAAAAGCCGCGACAGAAATCTTCCCCAGAACCTGGACATCAGGCGGTTCGGCCGCCAATACTATCCACGGACTGGCAATGCTCGGCGCCGATACCGGTTTCATAGGATCAATAGGCCGCGACGATATCGGCGACTTTTTTGAAAATGAAATGAAAAAAGCGGGAGCAAACACCCTCCTTATCCGCAGGAACTCACCAACCGGCACAGCCATTGCTCTCATTACAGAAGATTCAGAAAGAACATTCGCAACCCACCTTGGCGCAGCTACCGAACTCGATGCGGAAGATCTCAAGCCTCTCCTGTTTGAAGGATACGACATAATGTACCTCGAGGGCTACATAATAAACAACTTTCCACTTGTCGAAACAGCATGCAGAATTGCCCGCCGAAACAAAATGCTCATTGCACTCGACCTTGCAAGCTATAATGTGGTCGGGGAACACATCGATTCCTTCCGGAAGATTGTAACGGAATATGTGGATATCCTTTTTGCAAACGAACAGGAGTCCCTGGCATTCACGGGACTGGAAGCTGAAGAAGCCATCTCGGTCCTTTCAGAAATGTCTCCAACTGTTATCCTCAAGGTTGGGGCTGAAGGATCGTGGCTTGCCCGGGGTACAGAAAAAGTAAAAGTGACTGCCTTCCCTGTGAATTGCGTTGATACTACAGGCGCAGGCGACCTTTACGCTGCAGGCTTTCTTTATGCCCTTGCAAACGGCCTCCCCCTTGAGCAATGCGGCGTGGCCGGCTCGCTGATGGCAGGAAAAGTCATCGAGATAGTCGGTGCCAGAATGGACAGAAACCGCTTCAGAGAAATTAAAAACGAGCTCGCCGAAATTCTGGCCGGTAATTAACCAGGCTGGACCAACTCATACCTCCTGCAGGCACAAACCAGAATAACTATTGCACGGCCGGCCTTCCGGCTTTGTATCCGCTAAGCCCATAGTATACAACGAATGCAAAACACACAAGGGGCACAATGAACCCAAGAGCCATCCTCGATATATCAGCTATATAGCCCATCAGCAGGGGAATGAGCGCACCTCCCACTATTGCCATCACCAGGAATGACGAGGCTTTCTTGGTCAGCGGCCCGAGATCCTTGATGCCCAGGGCAAAGATCGTGGGAAACATTACCGACATGAAGAAGTATGTCGAAAACAGGGCGACTACGGAAATCCATCCCAGTCCGGCCACAACCAGGGCCATCATTATAACATTTGCCACAGCATAAACGGCAAGAAGCTTATTCGGACTAACTATCCTCATAAATATAGTGCTCCCGGTAAAACGTCCGAGCCAGAACAATCCCATTCCGCCTATCCCAAGTATGAGCGAAGCCTTCTGGTTTGTAAGCGAAGGTATCTCCTCAGTTACATAATTAATAAAGAAACTGTTTATACCGGTCTGTGCCGCGACATAAAGAAACTGGGCAACCACTGCGAGAATGAAGTGAGGATATTTCAGGAGATCCCTGATTGTCCCTGCCGATGCAGCTCCGGCTTCATCCGTCTCCTCCTTCACGGGAGGGAATTTGATTCTCCAGAAAAGAAAAGCTACTATAAGTACCATTGTACCTATAAGCATGTAGGGAAGGGCAATTGTAGAAAATTTGTTCCCATTTCCGCTTCCCGAGAATATGAGCATGCCTCCCACCAGTGGACCCGCCACCCAGCCGAGCCCGTTGAACGACTGTGAGAAGTTAATCCTCCTTTCGGCATAATCGGGCGGACCCAGTACCGTAGTATAGGGATTTGCTGCAGTCTCCAGACAGGTCAGACCACAGGCAATTATGAAGAGGCATAACAGGAAACTTCCGAAGGTCTGGATAAAGGTGGCGGGGAACATAAGAAAAGCACCTCCGGCAAAGAGGAGAAGGCCGATTATAATTCCTTTTTTGTATCCCACCCTCTGCATCAGCAGTCCGGCAGGAACAGCCATCAGGAAATAACCTCCGTAAAACACGAACTGTAATAAGGCCGACCTGGCTTTCGACATGCTGAGGAGCTCCTGAAAATGCTTGTTCAGGACATCAATGCATCCGTGAGCAAAGCCCCATAGAAAAAAAAGACTGGTAACAAGTATGAAAGGGACCAGAAATCCCTCGTAAACAAGCTTCTGCCTGTTTAAACCTTCCGAAGAACCACTTTTCATAAACAATCTTATTGATCACTACAAGATTGTTATGATTTGTGAATTTTCCAAAAACTTATTAAAATAAAAAATCCCGGGATTGAATCCCGGGACATTGTCTGCAGAAATCACTCGCGATTCATGATTTCCCGACAAATAGGTTTACCTTGAGCTTGAACTCGTCATAAATTGTCTTGTCTTGACTTGTAACGTCTCGCTAAATTAATGCGGTTTTATTTTATAACACACTTAATATGAGCAGTAAAAAAATCTTAAAATTGGTTTTTACCCCACTAACGAATATTTTTTGTATTTTGGTGTACCTTTAACAGGCTGATATATAATCTTATAGATTTCCCCTCCTGGCAAGCTAATCTTTATACACATCTTTTTTGTTGACATATTTCATGACCATAACAAAGCTTTCAACCTTATCATTAAACCTGTCCAGACCATTCTTCAAAGTAATATATCCTGGGGGCCCTTGGGATTC
>JAVEXG010000232.1:0-3531 GCA_034004115.1 Bacteroidales bacterium
AATAGTTGATTCACTTACAACCAGAAAATATTCAAAGCTTTCATGGCTTGAGTGGGACGATGCACAAATGGCAGGTAAGTTCATGAGTGTACCTGAACGTTCTGATATTCCTGAAGACATCAAGGAACAGTTAATAGTTGAATTGTATTCGAAATAATATTTAAGAAAAGTTCTATGGCCATTTTATCATTCCAGAAGCCCGACAAAGTTATAATGCTGGAAGCCAGCGAGAGGTACGGCAAGTTTGAATTCCGCCCTCTTGAACCAGGCTATGGCATTACTGTGGGTAATGCCCTCAGGAGGATACTTCTGTCTTCCCTTGAAGGTTTTGCCATAACCACGGTAAAATTGGAGGGTATCGACCACGAGTTTTCCACCATAACAGGTGTCATCGAGGATGTTACGGAAATCATCCTGAACCTCAAGCAGGTTCGCTTCAGGCGTACGGTAGAAGATGTTGACCACGAAAAAGCGGTTGTCAAGATCTCAGGCCAGGATGTATTGAAGGCCGGCGCACTGAACAGCGTTCTGAGCAGTTTCGAGGTGCTGAATCCCGACCTGGTTATTATGAGGTTGGAACCGGATGTCAAGCTCCAGATGGAACTTACAATCAATAAGGGCAGGGGTTATGTGCCGGCTGATGAAAACCAGCCAGTCGACAGCGAATTCGGCCTGATAGCTATAGATTCGATTTTCACCCCGGTCAGGAATGTGAAATATACTGTTGAGAACTACCGTGTCGAACAAAAGACTGACTATGAGAAGCTTCTCCTTGAAATCGATACCGATGGATCGATTCAGCCGAAAGAAGCTCTGAAAGAAGCAGCCAAGATCCTCATATATCACTTCATGCTGTTCTCGGATGAGAAGATCACCCTCGATTCGGACGATAAGATGGCTAATGAGGAGTTTGATGAGGAAGTGCTTCACATGCGTCAGCTTCTGAAGACCAAGCTGGTTGACCTCGACCTGTCGGTCAGGGCACTCAACTGCCTTAAAGCCGCTGAGGTGGAATCACTTGGTGATCTTGTTAAGTTTAACAAGAACGATCTTCTGAAATTCAGGAACTTCGGGAAGAAATCACTCACCGAGCTCGACGAGCTGCTTGATTCGATGAGTCTGTCATTCGGCATGGATGTCAGCAAATACAGGTTAGATAAAGATTAAGTTGAAACAAGGTTAAGAGATAGAGAAATGCGACATCAGAGAGTTATAAATCACCTTGGAAGGACAAGCTCACACCGGAAATCGATGATTTCCAATATGGCTGTTTCGCTCATACTTCACAAGAGGATAACGACCACGACTGCAAAGGCTAAAGTCCTCAAGACATTCGTGGAACCCCTTATTACGAAATCAAAGGAAGACTCAACCCACTCAAGGAGGGTTGTATTCGGATATCTGAAGGATAAAGAGGCTGTGGCCGAACTTTTCAGGGAGATATCACCCAAAATCGCCGACAGGCCGGGTGGATATACCAGATTACTGAAGACCGGAAACAGACTTGGCGACAATGCCGATATGTGTATTCTGGAGCTGGTTGATTTCAATGAAGCAATGCAGGGAACCGACGCGGCCAAGTCAAAAGCCTCAAGGAGGAGAAGGTCCACTAAGAAAACTGCCGGTGACGAAGCAAAGACCAGGAAGGCAGCTCCGGCAAAAGCAAAAAAGACCACTAAGGAACCGAAGGAGACGAAAAAATCCGAATCCAAAACGGACGATAAAGAATAGCGGAATATTTTTCTGCGAAGGGGATATAGTCATAACAGACATATCCCTTTTTTTATATATCTTGCAATATTGTTTAATATAAAAATAAATTCCAATGGGACAAATAGTTAGTGTACATGCACGTGAGATTCTGGATTCCCGGGGAAATCCGACAATTGAAGTAGATGTTCAGACACAGAGTGGTTATCAGGGAAGAGCAGCTGTTCCCTCCGGAGCATCGACAGGAGAGAATGAAGCCCTTGAACTCAGGGACGGCGACAAATCGCGTTACCTCGGGAAAGGTGTTCTCAAAGCTGTTCATAATGTCAATAGTGTTATTGCCGAGGAAGTTATCGGAATGGATGTAAGCGACCAGGCCGGCATCGACAGGAAAATGATCGACCTTGACGGCACAAAGACAAAAAGCACCCTGGGTGCAAATGCAATTCTGGGAGTTTCACTTGCAGTGGCAAAGGCGGCGGCATCATATCATGGATTACCCCTTTTCAGATATATCGGAGGATCAAATGCGGTCACTATCCCCGTTCCCATGATGAATATAGTAAACGGCGGTTCACACTCTGATGCCCCGATTGCATTTCAGGAATTTATGATCAGACCGGTCGGCGCTCCCAATTTCAGGGAAGGCCTCCGCATGGGCGCAGAAGTGTTCCACTCGCTTAAGAAAGTCCTTAAGGAACGCGGGTTAAGCACTGCAGTAGGTGACGAGGGTGGATTCGCACCCAGTTTCGGCGGAACGGAAGATGCTCTTGAAACAATTATCAAGGCTATTGAAGCTGCAGGATACAAGCCCGGAAGCGATGTTAAGATTGCCCTCGACTGCGCTGCTTCTGAATTCTATAAGGATGGCATGTATAACTATGCCAAATTTGAAGGTCCGAAAGGAGCAAGGAGAACCTCAAAGGAACAGGTGGACTACCTGGAACAGCTTGTTGCCAAATATCCCATCGACTCGATTGAGGACGGAATGTCGGAGAATGACTGGGACGGCTGGAAAATGCTTACCGACAGGCTTGGAAAGAAGATTCAGATCGTTGGCGACGATTTGTTTGTTACAAACGTCGAATACCTGAAGAAAGGAATTGAATTGGGTTGTGCCAACTCAATCCTTATCAAGCTCAACCAGATCGGATCGGTGACCGAAACTCTCAACGCAATCGAGATGGCTCACAGGGCAGGTTATACGACAGTTATATCGCATCGTTCGGGTGAGACTGAGGATTCAACAATTGCTGATTTTGCAGTTGCTGTCAACTCGGGCCAGATAAAGACAGGATCAAGCAGCAGAACCGACAGGATTTGTAAGTACAACCAGCTTCTGAGAATAGAGGAAGCGCTGGGTGAACTGGCAGTTTACGGATACAAAAAGTAAAGAGAATCATACTTTTCCGATCCCCCTCTGTATTAACGGAGGGGGATTTTTTTTGAGACAAATTTCAGGTCCGGTTTTGTCCCTGGAATTCATGGAAACTATCCTTGTTTTAACATTTAAAAGTTCTGTCTGTTAGTTACATACAACGTTATTAACAATTGTTAATAACTTATGTTTATATCCCGTGAACAACAACGTGCAGGCACTTCATTGCCATATCATTTTCTTATTCTATATTTGATATATCAGGTGAGCGATAAAAGACTGCTCAAGTGATGTGGAACAGGAAAAGGCTTCTTAACTGAAGCACGATCAGGTTCGGTCAGACCTTCGGGACTGCGCATCAGGAGAGCCGAAGCCCTGGCAAATGAACTCCGGTTCAGGATACCAGGCAGATCGATGAAACCGGAAACGTTCTTTCAACGATT
>JAVEXG010000233.1:0-2110 GCA_034004115.1 Bacteroidales bacterium
GTCGTTGTCCCGCTCCCTGATTCTGAGCACTTGCCACTGTTGTCATTGCCAGCAGGGCAATTCCTGCGATAAAAAGTTTTGTCTTCATAATCATAAAATTTTCTGGTTTAATAATTAATTGATAAATCGTCTGCCTCGTCCCCTTCCATAAGGACCTCCTGGTTCGTGTTGTCCCATTTGAACATCCCTGGCAAACATCTCCCCGAACAATTGATCGAGTCTTTCTTTCTGATCCTTGTTGCATATTTCCTTAAAATCCAGATAATACCTGTATGTCAGCTTTTTAAGATCTGCATGCAGATGTCCGACTGAATCGGACAGCAAATTCAGTTTTGGTGAATCAGCGATCGGTTTTGACATCTCTTCAAGCATTCTCCTGCGGATGTCATTGAGTTCAATATTGATATCCCTTACCTGTTGTCTGAAATCAGGATTGAACTCCCTGAAACGGGCCATCTGTTCGTTGGTAAGGTTCAGCTGATCGCGGAAATAACGGCCGCTGTACTCTATGGAAGCACCTTCGTCCCGGGAGGATCCGGATTCCGGGACCGCTAATTCCAACCTTTTAGGGTTGCGGTTATAGATAACCGTGGCAACAGTGGCAATATTCATCAGGGCCAGTGCAATTATTGCCCAAATCATCCATCTGTTTCTGCTTTCAGGTTTCATCGCTTACCTCCTACTCTATTGACAGAAAATCTATGGATTCGAGAACGGCATCGTTGATGAGAGCCAGCTCAACCGGAATTTCGGCCATATTTCCGGCAGGGCGGGATAAATTGCCTGCCAGAACACCCAGAAAGACAGCAGCTGCCATCGAGGCAGCTATGAGTGCCGGTTTGAGTACCCTGAAAAATCCGGGTTCATTTTCATGACCGGCAGTTTCGAGGTTTTCGATCACTGCCATCACTCTTGTTGCAAGAAATGGATCCGCATCCGTCTTCTTTTCCATGTCGATTACCATGTCTGCGAGCACAAACGCATTGTATATCTGCCTGCATGAATCACACGTTTTAAGATGTGACTCAACCTGATTCCTGTTATCCGGGGACAATCTGCCCTCGTGATAAGCATCCAGATTTTTTTGACATAACTGACAATTCATTTTTGATCGTTTTTATGATTAGAAACAAAACTTATCTTTTTCCTTCGGTCATTATGGATTTTTTCCCCTTCCTGCCGATAATTTCTCCCTGAGATTCTGTTTGGCCCGCTGGAGGAGTGACTCTACAGCGCCTTCGGTAATATTCATTATCGCTGCAATCTCCTTTTGTGACAGATCGTCGTATTTGCTCAGGATAATTGCAGTCCTCTGATTTTCGGGCAGGGAATCAATGGCTTTCTGAACCCGGACGACATGTTCCTTCCGGATCAGAATATTTTCAGGATCATCCGCATCTGCTTGTGAAAAAGGGATATCACTGGTCTTTTCAGAGCCAAATAATGAATTGAATCTCTGAACTATGAAATTTTTCGATGATCTTCTGACGCTATTGAGTGAAGCATTGACAGCTATCCGGTAAAGCCAGGTTGAAAAAGCTGAATTGCCCCTGAACCGGGATAAGGATTGATAGGCCTGAATAAACACCTCCTGGGTCAGGTCGTCAGCATCGTCTTTATCGTGCACAAATCCAATGCAGGTCCTGAAAACCAGGGGTTGGTACTTCTCCACCAGCAACCTGAATTTCTCCCTGTCACCTTCAAGAATATCCCGGATTATTCCACTCTCAGTCATTATCTTTTTTGCATCGGATTGAATCTCAACAAAGAAAGATCATAAACCCACCCAGTCCTTAAAAATTCCTATCCCTGAGTAAGTCCGCTGCAAAGATAAATATAATAATGGAATAAATCGCTTTAATATCACCCTGATCTTCAGGATCGCGATCTAGTTTCCTGTTTTGTGCGGTTTGAATGAACCCAAACGAGTATCTGTCAGACATCCAATCTATAATGTAATGATTTAATGAAAAATTGGGTGTCTCGACCTGTGATTTTTTGAATGTTTGTTCGTCGTGGTATTGGCAGTAACCGGGATTTCCAGCCTTGAGGGCTGGCCTTCCAATAGCCTGTTTTTATTTGGATGTTTGTTCGTGGTGGTATGGGCAGT
>JAVEXG010000233.1:2210-3513 GCA_034004115.1 Bacteroidales bacterium
AATAGCCTGTTTTTATTTGGATGTTTGTTCGTGGTGGTATGGGCAGTAGCCGGGATCTCCAGCCTTGAGGGCTGGCCTTCCAGTAGCCCGGGTCTAGCCCCGGGTTAGGGGCAATAGTACCAATCCGACCCCGGAGGGGTGGCCTTCAATTTTCACATGTAATTGAAAGTCAACCCACTCCGGGGTTGCACATGGTGTGTGGTGCTCTCTTCCCGGGGCGAGACCCGGGCTACTGGAAGTCGACACCCCAGGTGTCGTAATAGGATGAATTAATGTTTGATACAAAAGTTACCGGCTGAGTAGCAGATAACTATGACCGTAGTTATCTGCTCAGCCGGTAACCGTTTTTACAATTTCAATGGTTTCTTCTGATGCTGCCTTCATAACCCGTCCAACTTTCTCAGGCATCTGGTCCGACATTTCAGCCTCATTCATAACTGCTGTATAGATAAGCCCGTCGTCTTTCTGATAAACTGAGATACGGCAGGGCATCATTACAGACATCAGACGTTCGTCGTTAAGCTCGAGTATCTGGCCTGAATAAGCCGGTTTGCATATTTCGATCACCTTGACAGGCAAGACAGTCTTCCCCGCTTTGGCAAGCGAGAGCTGAAGGTCGTGAATTGCCGGAACCTTCCAATCCCTCGATTCAGCTTCTTTTACAATCATATCGACTGTAGTGTCAAAATCAAATCCTGAGGGTTGTTCTATTACAAAACTGTTTGTATCCATGGCTGCTGTTTTTAAGTCAGATAACGGTAAATATTTATCCTGCAAAGATATCCTCTTTATTCAGTCAATCCTAAAATGACCGGGATTAATAGTTTTTCAGACAAATCCAGGCAGTCGGAATCAGTAATCTGACAGTATATTCAGGATATACGGCGAATGGCCAGGGCTACTTGTTCTCTATGTCTTCCTAAAGCCCTGTCTTCAAAGAAGGCAGTATGTATTGGGACATAATCTCAAAGGGACTGTGTTCAACCTGCATATAATTGCCGGCGGTCATCACAAAAACCAGTTCGGATCCGGGAACGACAATTATTGCCTGTTCTCCATGTCCGAGGGCATAGTAAGTTTCGAAGGTATTTTCGTTTATGGTGTAATCCATTGTCCACCAGTGGCTGGCGTAACCCCTGTCGTTCAGGTTTACCTTTTGAGTTGTTGAACTTTTTACCCAGTCTTCCGACAGAATCTGTTCTCCGTTCCATTCGCCATTATTCAAATACAACGATCCGAAACTTAGCATATCCCGTGGCCGCATTTTCAATCCCCCGTCCATCCTGATAATACCGTTTTTGTC
>JAVEXG010000234.1:0-3504 GCA_034004115.1 Bacteroidales bacterium
TAAGCCCTGCCCTTGCAGCATTACCGGCCTGCCGGTTCACCTCAACGATATCGCCCGGCTTCAGAGGTGCTGCAAAATATGTTACCGGCTTGTCATTTACGCGGATAGTCTCTCCCTGCAGAAGTTTCTTAATCCTGGTCCTGGGTGAATCGGGAAAAAGTTCCCTGAGATATTCCATCAGCGTAACCGCCTTTTCAACCTTGCTTTTCAATACTGAATATCTGGTTACATTTCAGAGGCAAAGTTAGTGATTTGATCTGATCCGCATTATATTCTTATCTTTATCACTGCAACTCACCAGCAGATGAAGATAAGGCATATTCCGGTCCTTGCGGCTTTCTTGCTTACAGCCCTTCAGATTTCAGCCCAGCAGGCCGGCTGTCCTGACCGCCTGGCAGTAAACTACGATCCGGAAGCCGTTGTAAACGACGGCAGCTGCAGATACAATCCGGCCAATATTGCGCCTCTGGGCAGCCTTAACCTCGACGCGGAGATCGCTGAGACATCGGGACTGATATTCTGGGATAACAGGTTCTGGACTCACAACGACAACAATGATATCAATCTTTACGCTCTTGACACACTCTACGGCAAGGTTGAAAGACCGTATCCGCTGACGGGCATTTCAAACACCGACTGGGAAGAAATATCCCAGGATGAGAATTATATCTACATAGGAGATTTCGGCAACAACTCGGGCAACCGCACCGACCTGAAGATCTACAGGGTTGCCAAACAAAGCATCGCCGGCAACACGCTTCAGTTCGATTCAATATGCTTTTCATATCCCGAACAGGTTGATTTTGATTCAGATTCCTACGATTCGGATTTCGACTGCGAAGCTTTCATTGTATCGGGCGACAGCCTCTATCTTTTCACAAAGGGCTGGGCAAGCAACACGACCACGCTTTACTCCGTACCGAAAAGCCCGGGAACCTGGGATGCAAAAAAGGGGGCCTCACTCAATGTAAACGGACTTATATCGGGGGCTGTTTATAACGGGGATAAAAGGGTAATTGTCCTTACCGGGTACAGCGAAAAACTGAAACCTTTCCTTTACCTGCTGTACGACTTTTCAGGCACTGCCTTCTTCGGAGGCAACAAGCGAAAAATCGATCTTCTTCTACCCTACCACCAGGTTGAGGCCATAACAAATACAAAAGGCACACGGTTTTTCATAACAAACGAGGCTTTTTCATATGAGCCGCTTATCAGGAACCGTCAGAAGATCCATCTTGTAGATCTCAGGAGCTTCCTTGGCGATTACCTTGGACTTTCCGTACCCATCCCTGATACCCTGAACAGTTTCATAATCTCCCCCATCCCGGCAGATGAATACATACTCGTCCAGAGCCTCCCGGAACTGATTCCGGCAGATTATTTCCTGATAAACATGTCAGGCCAGATAGTGAAGACGGGGGAACTCGAATCCGACAGCTCGGTGGTTAATCTGTCAGATCTCAGTTCAGGTATTTATTTCCTGAGAATAGGAACGGAAAGGCGGCACGCGTATAAAATAGTCAAAGAATAAAGATGTGCGGTACGTTGTACGAGGTACGCGGTATGAGGTACGAGGTACGCGGCAAAAGACTTCCCTTTTATCCCTTTGTCCCCTGGAGGATCATCTTCCCAAACTCCATACACTCCGCCCTCTTCAGGTTGTCGTACTCCGGCATCTTGTAGCCCTGCATCTGCTTGCGGACATCGGGTTCCATCAGACCGTAGGTTATCCTTCCCAGGAATACCTTCGAGGGGAGTCCGGGCACCCCGCACAGCGCTGCTATATGATCATCTATAAGCAGTTTTGCCTGCCCCGGCTCAACCGGTTTCATCATATTGCCGCATACTGCAAAATAACCCCTCAGCCTGGTTTTGAGAAGATCCTTGCTGGCGGAAATGAAATCCACAAGCTCCTGCGACACCTTTCCCGCCCGGATAGCTCCTCCGATTATTACATGTTGATAAGCTGAAAGGTCTGGATTTTCCCTTACATCGAACACATTTGCTATTCCATCCATCCCTTCTGATATCCAGAGAGAAGCATCCCTGGCTGATCCGCACCATGTCCCGTACACAACTGCCCACTTCTTGTCTGAGGGCATTGGATAATACTCCAGCGGATAGCTTTTGCGTGTTGTCAATAATGCACCCATGGCAAGTAAACCTGATTTGATGAATGTTCTCTTTTCCATAATGATTAGTTAAGCTAAGTTCTGCTTATAAAATTAAGAATTTGTCACAATCCTGCAAGAGAACTGATCGCTGTCCGGATGAATACAAAATGAGCTGTCAGATATCATCCCGCGCAATAACCTTTGAGACATACTTTTATTGCCTTTTTCTTTTTGTAAATTGCACTCTTAAAATTCATATTCATGAGAAAATTTTCCGCCATCTTATTCTTTATCTCCCTGACTTCTTTATCATTCGCGCAGTCTGAAGCTCTCTGGCTCCGTTATCCTTCGATTTCACCCGACGGAAATAAGATTGCATTCACATACAAAGGCGACCTGTACACAGTCTCATCTTCCGGAGGAAGCGCAGTTCCCCTTACCTTCCATGAAGCTCACGATTTCATGCCTGTATGGAGCAACGACGGACTTTCAATCGCTTTTGCATCGGATCGCTATGGAAATTTCGACATATTCACCGTTCCGGCTGCCGGCGGCGAACCTGAAAGACTTACCTTCCACTCGGCTGATGAATATCCCTATTCGTTTACTTCCGGCAACCTGAGTGTTATCTTCGGCGCTGCCCGCCAGGATGCTGCTTCACACAGGCAATATCCCGCCGATTCGCAACCCGAGGTCTACAGCGTTCCTGCTGCAGGCGGAAAGGTCAGCCAGGTGTGGACCATCCCTGCAGAAGATATCAGGATAAGCCGCGACGGCAGTCTTTACATCTATCATGATAAAAAAGGAGGAGAAAATATCTGGAGGAAGCATCATACATCATCAATAACCCGCGACATATGGATATGGGACAGCAAAGCAGGCAAACACACGATTATATCATCGTTCAGGGGTGAGGACAGAAATCCGGTCTTTACCCCCGACGAAAAATCAGTCTGCTATCTGAGCGAGGAAAGCGGATCTTTCAACGTTCATAGCATGGTGATATCCGATCCGGGTCAGAAAAAACAGCTTACCTCCTTCAGCGGAAGCCCTGTCAGGTTCCTAAGTTCATCGTCCGATGGCATCCTTTGTTTCAGCCACGACGGATCGCTTTATGCAATGAAACCCGGAGAGGAACCAAAGAAGCTCCTGGTAAATATAATAACCGCCGGCAAGGATAACACCGACAAGGTTATGGAAGTAAACGGAAACGTGGCCGAAATGGCCGTTTCGCCCGACGGCAAGGAGGTTGCCTTCATAGTTCGCGGAGAGGTATTTGTATCTTCTGCCGACGGCGGGATAACAAAAAGAATCACCAACACGCCTGAAGAAGAAAGATTTATAGGCTTTTCTCCTTCGGGCGACACACTTATCTATGCAAGTGAGCGCG
>JAVEXG010000235.1:0-3502 GCA_034004115.1 Bacteroidales bacterium
CGGGAGTTTTCAGACCTGCCCTTGCCACCCTGCTGCCCTGCGTCGACGGACGCAATTCGATCATGCTTGATGTCGGACTTAATCCCGACAGCAAGCCCGACGTGCTTCTGCAGTACGGCATCCTCGGCAGCCTTTATGCCAAATTTGTTTTGTCCATCCCGGAGCCCAGTGTGGGGCTCCTTAATATCGGTCGTGAAGAAACAAAGGGTACAGCAGCCGTGAAAGCAGCCTATGAGCTCATGAAGGAACATCCCGGACTGAATTTTGCCGGTAATATTGAAGGACACTCGCTGTTCCATGAGGACATAACCGATGTGGTTGTCTGCGACGGTTTTATAGGCAATATTGTTCTGAAGCAGGCTGAAGCCATTTATATGTTATCAAAGAAAATAAATGTTATCCACCCGTTTTTCGAACGGATGAATTTTGAGAATATAGGAGGAACTCCGATAGTGGGGATAAACGCCAATGTTGTTATTGGTCACGGCATTTCGAAGCGAAAGGCCATTATGAACATGATTCTTCAGACACGGGATGTTGTAAAGGCAAATCTTGCTAAGAAGATTATAGAAGCAATCTGAATATTATGGGGAAAATCAGAGCTGTCATAACCGGTATCCATGCTTGGGTTCCGGAATACAGGCTGACGAATCTGGAACTTTCGAAGATGGTCGATACTTCGGATGAATGGATCATGCAGAGAGTCGGGATAAAGGAAAGACGGATCCTTAAGGGTGAGGGTCTTGGCACTTCGGATCTTGCCGAACATGCTGTCAGGGGCCTGCTCGAAAAGACAGGCACTTCCCCCGAGGAGGTTGATCTGCTTATCTGCGCCACAATTACCCCAGATATGGCCTTTCCTGCAACCGCGAACATCATCTCCGACAAGGTCGGAATAAAGAATGCATTCAGTTTTGATATCGGCGCCGCCTGTTCAGGATTTCTCTTTGCACTCCAGACGGCATCAGCATATATTTTTACCGGAAAGTTCAAAAAAGTCGTTGTGGTTGGAGCAGATAAGATGTCATCCATAACCGACTACACCGACCGCACCACCTGTCCGCTCTTCGGCGATGCCGCAGGGGCAGTCCTGCTTGAACCTACAAGAGAGGATTACGGAATTATGGACTACATCCTCCACACCGACGGATCAGGCCGGAAGTACCTTCATATGAAGGCGGGTGGATCAGCAAAGCCGGCCTCCCATGAAACCGTTGATGCCCGTGAACATTTCATATACCAGGAAGGGCAGAGCGTGTTCAAGTTTGCTGTGGTTAACATGGCCGATGTTGCAGTCGAAATAATGGTAAGAAACAAGCTCAAACCGGAAGATATAGCCTGGCTGGTTCCTCACCAGGCCAACCTGAGGATAATCGATGCTACAGGCAGGAGGATGGGGCTTTCTCCGGAGAAGATTATGATCAACATCGAGAATTACGGGAATACCACAGCCGCCACAATTCCTCTTTGCCTTTGGGAGTATGAGAAAAAACTCAAAAAAGGGGATAAGATCATTCTGGCAGCCTTCGGAGGAGGCTTCACCTGGGGATCGGTGTATCTCAAATGGGGCTACGACCCGATCACGTAAATTATTTTTGCCTGCAATAGTTTTTATATTTGTGAGTTATTATGTTTGTAAGTGTAATCCTGAAAAAATGGCAAAATTCAACGAACCGGAGAATAACGCAGTAAATCTGATAAGTAACGGCACCGAAATCACAGGTGACATTAAGTCGAACGGCGACATACGGATAGACGGGTTTCTGTCCGGCAACCTTTCTACCAAGGGGAAGGTTGTTATTGGCCCTACAGGTAAGGTGAAGGGAGAAGTATATTGCAAAAACTCGGAAGTATCCGGTTCGGTTGACGGTAAGATATCCGTTAGTCAGTTGCTGACTCTTAAAGCTGATTCGAAAATTACCGGGGAAATTCTTACTTTTAAGCTTTCAATTGAACCGGGTGCAAAATTCACCGGGAACTGCAAAATGAGTGAAAGCGAAAATAATGAACCAGCAAGCTTCGCCAAAGAAAAAGAATCAGAAAGAGCCGGAGAAAAAGCCGGTAAGTGACGGGCTGTATAACTTTGCAAAGTACTCCGGGATGGCCTTTCAGATGATGGCCATCATCCTGGTCACTACATGGGGCGGAGTAAAGCTGGATAAGGTGCTTAAGCTTGAAACGCCGGTTTTTACAATCGTTCTGTCGCTTCTGGGCGTATTTGCAGCTATTTACACTTCGCTCAGGGATTTCATTAAAAAATAACCCTCTAATCTTGAAGGATTTCAGAAAGTGGTTTTTGTGGCTGCTGCTGCTGGATGCAGCGGTTTTCATTGCAGGATATGCTGTCAGATACCTGTCAGGGATTTCCTTCCCATTCGGGGAACTGGCTGTACCTGCTCTCTCTTTTACATTCATCTCGGTTGTGATCATGCTGGTGTTCTTCGCGGGTCTGAAAAAGGATCAGGCAGCCAGGACGATGCATATCCTTGTGGCCATAAGTCTTAAGCTGCTGCTCGAACTGGTGCTTGCGCTGGTTTGGTTCTTTATTGCCAAAAAAACCTCTCATACCGCTTTGTTTTTGTTTTTTGTATTATATTTACCGTTCACGGTGTTCACGACGTTTACGATGTTTAACACCCTAAAAACCAAATCTTTATAAAATCAAAATCGATTTGAAAAGGATATATTTTACGGGACTTCTTTTTATTTTTCTGGCCGTTTTTGGTTTTTCTGCCCCGGTCCAGGAAACACACTCCGGCGGAGAAGCGGAGGAGGAATTCAACGCCAGCTCATTCATTCTTGAGCATATCTCCGATTCTCACGAATGGCATATCATGACGAAGAAGAACGGGGAACATGTCGCACTGTATCTTCCTGTGATTCTATACTCAAAAGGAAGCGGCCTGCATGTGTTCTCATCAAAAAAGCTGGCCCACGGTCACGAGTACAACGGATTTCGTCTCGAGCAGGAGGGCGACCTTGAAGGGAGGATAGTTAAGGTAAAGTCAGACGGTATGGTTGATATGGAAAACATGCCACTCGACTTTTCGATCACAAAGACGGTTCTGGGGATGATGGCTGCCGCTCTGATTGGACTGTGGCTCTTCCTGGCGCTTGCACGGTCGTATAAAAAGACCGGGATAAGCCATCCCAAAGGTATTCAGGGTTTTCTTGAACCCATTGTTCTTTTTGTCAGGGATGACATTGCCATTCCGAATATCGGGGAGAAGAAAGCGGAGAAATTCATGCCTTACCTGCTTTCTGTTTTCATCTTCATACTGATCAACAACCTGATGGGGCTGGTTCCTTTTCCGCCGCCATTCGGAGCCAATGTCACAGGCAACATTGCCATTACACTGGTTTTGGCGCTTTTCACATTTTTCATGATTCAGCTGAACGGCAACAAAACCTACTGGAAGCATATTTTTGCTGCCCCGGGGGTTCCGGCCTGGCTGCTTCCGATAATGATTCCGGTTGAGCTTATCGGTATGATCTCAAAGCC
>JAVEXG010000236.1:0-3501 GCA_034004115.1 Bacteroidales bacterium
GTACTGACCTATGCAGAACGGGAACTTGTAACTATCTCAGTCCTCAGCTCAATCGGAGGAGCAGAACCAATGCTTCGCAGTCATTTAACCATTTGTCTGAATGTTGGTTTAACCCCTGCCCAGTTGATGGAATTTGTGGATGTCATAAGATCTGGTCCGGGTGAAAAGGAAGCCGGCGCAGCTCAGGCAGTTTTAAACGAAGTTCTCGGAACCGGGCAACCTGCTGCGGTTTTTGAAAAAGGTGAAAAAACAGACAGCAAAAACTTTAGCGGTACGGTGTGGATTAACATGATGGGGGCAACCAGCTCAGCAATGAATGTCAGCTATGGCAATGTAACCTTCGAACCCAAAGCAAGAACTAACTGGCACTCGCATCCTGGCGGTCAGATACTGCTTATAACCGGGGGGAAAGGCTATTACCAGGCAATGGGAGAACCTGCCAGGTTATTACAGAAAGGTGATAAGATGGAAATCCCGCCAAATGTTGTGCACTGGCACGGCGCAGCTCCCGACAGTGAATTTTCACATATTGCCGTAAGCCTTAATACAGACAAGGGAGGAGCAGTCTGGCTGAAACCTGTTACTGATGAGGAATACGGCAGAATTAAATAGGACAACACAGCAAATGCAAAAGGTGATACTGAATAACGGAACAGAGATGCCCATATTAGGCTTTGGTGTTTTCCAGATACCGGATCAGGGGGAATGTGAAAAAAGTGTCCTTGAAGCCATTGATACGGGTTACCGGCTAATCGATACGGCGGCTTCTTATTTGAACGAAGCTGCCGTTGGAAATGCCGTCAGAAAGAGCGGAGTGGCAAGGAAAGACTTATTCATAACAAGCAAACTCTGGGTTCAGGATAGTGGCTATGAAAATACAAAAATGGCATTTGAAAAATCGTTAAATAAACTTCAGTCAGACTATCTGGATCTATACCTTATTCATCAGCCTTTCGGCGATGTTCACGGCTCATGGAGAGCGATGGAAGAACTATACAGGGATGGAAAGGTTAAAGCAATTGGCGTCAGCAACTTCCATCCCGACCGTGTAATGGATATTATAGCTTTTCATGAGGTTGTTCCTGCAGTGAACCAGATTGAAATTAATCCTTTCCATCAGCAGAATGAAGCTCAGCTTTTCCTGGTCGAAAATAGTGTTCAGCCTGAATCATGGGGACCTTTCGCTGAAGGCAAAAATGGTATTTTCCAAAATCCTTTGCTGGTTTCCCTGGCAGGAAAATATAAGAAATCAGTTGCCGTAATAATATTGAGATGGCTGATACAAAGAGGTGTTGTGGTAATACCCAAATCAGTTAAAAAGGAAAGAATAAGAGAAAACTTCAATGTCTTTGATTTTGAAATTGATCCTGCAGATATGACTGCCATAAAATCGCTCGATACCCGGACCAGTGCCTTTTTTGATCACAGGGATCCTGAGATAGTAAAATGGATGGGCAGCAGAAAACTTGATATTTAATGTCCTGATATTAATTAAAACTTTTTCGAAATTAAAAATTATATACTTATGAAAACATTATTTACAGGCTTGTTCTTAATCATTCTGGGTTCGCAATTAACCTTTGCACAGAATCCTGCCGCCAAAACCTTCACTAAGGAAGAACAAGAAATAGTCACTCTTTCAAAGGACAAATGGCAATGGATGGCAGACAAGAATGTGGAGCCATTGAATGACCTCTTCCATGAAAAATCCATGTTCGTACACATGGGAGGATCATGGGGCAAAACCCGTGAAATTGACGTTATCAAAGGGGGCGGAATATGGTATAAAAAAGCTGACGTTCATGAAATTATCGTGAATTTTGTTGATAAAAACACTGCGATCCTGCTGAACAGGATAACACTCACAGCAGAGGTTGGCGGTAACGAGGTTATAAGCCACTTTATGGTTACGGAAGTATATGTCAGGCCTGAAGGCAGTTGGAAACTTGGCTCACTGACATTCAGCAGGCTCAGCGCTCCGCCCCCACAGCAATAATAAGCTGGGGAGGAGATTTATGGTATAATGTTTGTATTTTAAGGTCAAAAAGAATAACATGTTGGCTTGGAGATGGAAGATTGGGCAGAAATTGATTCGCTTTAATTCGCTGTTTTTTCGTTTTAGTAAATTTCGTGAATCACCTTCACTTGATCTGTATATTTTTATTCAAAACTTATAGAATGGAACCAAAACGTTTTAAAACACGAGCAAGAATGAAAATTTATCCAGGTGGGTTCCCTGCCGGCAGGCAGGCGTGTGACTTTCATAAATCAAAATAATTATTTAAACATGAAAAGAATTAATCTACTCTTTACTTCTATCATCCTGTTTGCATTCATATCCGATGTGATGGCACAGGACTGGCCACAGATTTTTGGTCCGGACAGAAACAGCACTTCTCCGCAGAAAGGCATCCTTCGTGCATGGCCGGCAGGCGGGCCCGAAGTCCTATGGACAGTAAACGTTGGACCGGGATTCGGCGGTTCAGTGATCAAAGACGACAAGGTCTATTTACTCGACAGAGACGATAAGACAGGTGATATAATGAGGTGTTTTGACTTCAAAACAGGAAAAGAGCTTTGGAAATATGGATATGAGGCTCCGGGAACAGTTGAATTCCCCGGGTCAAGAAGTGTCCCTGCCGTTGATGATAAATATGTTTATTCCTGCGGCCATAATGGAGATTTATATTGTTTTGATATAAACACTCACCAGCCTGTCTGGAAGAAAAATGTCTGGACTGACTTTGGCGGTCAGGCTGCCGCCGAATCCGAGGGTGGATTCAGTGGTTTGCAGGGTGGAGGACGATTCCCTGTATGGGCAATAGCCCAATGCCCCTTATTATACGGTAATTTACTGATTATTGCATCTCAGGCCCCTGAGGCAGGTGTAGTTGCCTATAATAAACTGACCGGTGCTGTAGTCTGGAAAACACCTTCACTGGGAAGAGTAGGTTTTGTCAGTCCTTCAATTGCAAAAATTAGCGGAGAGGATCAGGTTATAATGATAACAGCCTCAAGCGGTCGCGGTCCCGGCGGTGGCAGCGGTACTCAGGAACCGAGCAATGTGGTTGGTATTAACCCGAAAAACGGAGCCGTGCTATGGACCTATTCAAACTGGAGTTGCTGGATCCCTTCATCTCCCGCTTATGATGCCGGTCAGAACAAACTTCTGATTGTCGGCGGATACAATGCAGGCGCTGCAATGATCCAGATTGAAAAAAGCGGTGATAAATTCAATGTAAAAGAACTCTATAAAACCCAGGATTTTGGAGAGCATACTAAACCACCTTTATTCCATAATGGTTATTTTTATGCTCAGTTTAGCAACAATGAACGCCGTGATGGCCTTGTATGTATGAGTGAGGATGGAAAAGTAATGTGGAAAACTATGCGGAATCCTTCTTTTGATAAGGGCAGCATGATCCTGGCTGACGGTCTGATACTGGCCACGGATGGCAGGCAGACATTGCACCTGATTGAGCCGGATCCTGCAGGATTCAA
>JAVEXG010000237.1:0-3482 GCA_034004115.1 Bacteroidales bacterium
AATTTCACTGCCGGCCTGCCTTTCGTCAGGACATCTCCCGGTCATGGCACGGCATACCAGATTGCAGGCAAGGGTGAAGCCTCTGAAAGCTCGTTCCGGCATGCATTGTTCCTTGCCTGCGATATTTTCAGGAACCGGCAGCTCTATGCAGAGATATCCCGTAATCCTCTGAAACATCAGGATATAGATTTTCATGCCGACAGGGTTGACGAACTTCCTCCGGAGATACCAAATTCCGATCCTCACTTATGATAGATTACATTACCGGCCGGATTACAGAGCTGACTCCTGCATTTGTTATTGTTGACAACGGAGGAATAGGCTATTTTGCCAGTATTTCGCTTTCGACATACAGCAGTCTTGAAGGAAAGGCTGAGTGCAGATTGCTGGTCCATGAAGTGATCAGGGAGGACAGCCATCAGCTTTTTGGCTTTTCGGACAAGGACGAAAGGGATATTTTCAGGCTTCTTATCACCGTTTCGGGGGTGGGAGCCAACACTGCACGAATGATGCTTTCCTCGCTCACACACGACGAGCTTGAAAAGGCAATTTTAGGTTCAGATGTCAATACCCTGAAGGGAATAAAGGGAATAGGACTGAAGACTGCACAAAGGATAATTGTAGATCTCAAGGACAAGATCGGAAAACACACCGGAACAGGTGAAATATTTGCATTTACAGACAATACCAAACGTGAAGAGGCGTTATCAGCTTTAGTGATGCTTGGGTTTGGCAAAAGCGCTGTCTTGAAGGCACTCGACGGGATCATCAGGCAAGAGAAAAACCTGACAGTTGAGGACCTCATAAAGAGAGCTCTTAAATGCCTGTAAATAAGAATATTTTTTTCATTTGGGATCAGGGATATCATATAAAAATCTGCTGAAATTCATATATTTTGCATTATTTGCTTCTTTGATCCTTATTTCAAATGAAGCAGATAGTCAGATACCGGCTGCAGCATCCGTTCCCGACACCACAGTCAGGTCTCCCCTAAGGCTTAAGGACGTTTCTGGAAATCCCTATGAGGAGTCAGTCCGAACCCCTCTCTTTCTCAGTAATCCATCGAACATCACTACGGGTGCCGTCTATGATCCCGACAAGAACGAATACATGATCTTTCAGAAGGTCGGTTCGTTTGATTACAGGAACCCCGTTTACATGTCGCCTGAAGAGTATCGCAAGTATCAGTTTAATAAGGAGATGCGAGAGTACTGGGAAGCCAGGGTTGCAGGTGAAACCTCGGGCTTCAAATCAGGACTCATCCCCCAGATCGAGATAGGCGGAGCGACATTTGACAAGGTTTTCGGAAGCAATGTGATAAACATTATTCCCCAGGGATCGGCTGAACTTGTATTCGGGATAAACATTTCAAGGACTCAAAACCCGACTCTTTCAGAGAAACTTAGGACCATTCCGACCTTCGACTTCAAGGAGAAGATACAAATGAATGTCACCGGTACCATCGGCGACAAGATGGAGCTGGGTGTCAATTACAACACTGATGCCATGTTTGAGTTCGAGAACCGTACAAAGCTGCAGTACTCGGGCAAGGAGGATGAGATACTGAAAAAGATTGAGGTCGGCGATGTGACTCTGCCTCTTCCCGGGACCCTGATCACCGGAAGCTACAGCCTTTTCGGGCTGAAAACCGAGATGCAGTTCGGGAAGCTGAACATGACAACGGTTCTGTCGCAGCAGAAAGGGGAGACATCAACTATCTCAGTTAAGGGTGGAGCCCAGCTGAGTGAGTTTGAGATTTATGCCGACGACTATGAAGCCAACAGGCACTTCTTTCTTGCACATCATTTCAGGGACTTTTTCGATGAGTCGCTGAAGAGCCTGCCTGCGGTAAGTTCTGGTTTGAATATCACCCGTATTGAAGTCTGGATCACAAATAAGACAAGCAGTTACGAGGAGACCAGGAACATTGTTGCATTCGCCGACCTTGCGGAGAACAGCAGTCACATATACAATAACGTTCCGGAGTTTCAGGCTCCTCCCGGGGCTTCCCGGTTTCCCGACAATGCTGCCAACCAGCTTTACAGCCAGCTCCAGACAAACTACGCCGGGATGAGGGATGTCGACCAGGTTACCACGGTCTTTGCCTCTCTGTATCCGGGGTTCCAGATAGGCCGCGACTTTGAAAAAATTGAGAACGCAAGGAAACTGAATGAAAGGGAGTACACCCTGAATCCGATGCTCGGCTATATTTCGCTTAACACCGCCCTGAACACCGATGAGGTACTTGCCGTGGCCTATGAGTACACCCTAAACGGCCAGGTCTTCAAGGTGGGTGAGTTTTCTACCGATGGTATCACCGCTCCCCAGGCTCTTGCGCTCAAACTCCTCAAGGGCACGACGCTTAGTCCGAAATACCCTACCTGGGACCTGATGATGAAGAACATTTACTCCCTGGGTTCCGGCAGGCTCGAGAGCGGCGACTTCCAGCTTAATATTCTTTATGAAGATGACAAGACAGGAAATGCCATCAATTATCTCCCGGAAGGAAGGATAGCGAATACAATACTTCTTCAGGTGCTTGGCCTTGATAACCTGAACAGCCAGCAGGACCGTCAGCCTGACGGTTATTTTGATTTCATCGACGGGGTTACAATAAATGTAAGCCGCGGTAAGATAATATTTCCCGTAAACGAACCTTTCGGAAGTTACCTGAAAGAGAAGATAGGCGACTCCGGGATAGCTGAAAAGTATATTTTCCAGGAGCTTTACGATTCGACCCAGACAATAGCCCGGCAGATGGCTGAAAGGAACAAGTTCAAGATGACCGGCCAGTATTCCTCCGAGTCGGGTTCAGAGATAAGGCTCAATGCCACAAACATACCGGCGGGTTCCATAATAGTTACGGCAGGCGGTGTGACTCTCACCGAGAACACCGATTACACTGTCGATTACAACATGGGGGTTGTGACAATCATCAATTCTGCTCTTATCGAATCGCAGACACCCATTCAGGTTTCGCTCGAAAGCAACCAGTTCTTCGGGTTCCAGACCAAAACGCTGGTGGGTACCCATCTCGATTACAGGTTTTCGGATAATTTCAATGTTGGTGCAACATTGTTGCATCTGAATGAGAGGCCTTATACCCAGAAGGTTAATTTCGGTGAAGAACCGATATCCAACACAATCTGGGGACTAAATACTTCATACAGGGGGCAGTCGCAGTTTCTTACAAAACTTATCGACAAGATCCCTCTCCTTGAAACCAAAGCACCATCAAGCATTTCTTTCAACGGGGAATTCGCAGAGCTGATTCCTGGCCATTCACGCGCAATCTCAAATGCAGGCAACTCCTATATTGATGATTTTGAGTCGAGTGAGATCCCGCTCGACCTTAAGTCATTCAATGCCTGGTCAATTTCAAGCATCCCGCAAGGCCAGGATCAGCTGTTCCCCGAAGCTTCCCTGAATAACAATCCGGCCAGCGGATACAACAGGGCGAAGATCTCGTGGTATGTGATCGA
>JAVEXG010000004.1:0-70021 GCA_034004115.1 Bacteroidales bacterium
AAAATCAAACGCTCTTCCAGTCCCGTAAGGGGCGTAATGATTTAGGGCGGGGCAACGCCCCGTTTAAGGCTCCCCCAGAGGCGCCTGTCATCCCTCGCCGGACATTCCCGGGAAGACCTTGTTTGACACTTTAACGTCTTTCAAAGCGGCTTACCATCCATCAGGTTATAACGAGGCGAGGGATCTCCGGCCCAATAGTAAGAGTGTGAGAGCCAGAGAGCCAAAGTTTTTTCAACAGCCCGATTGATCAGTTGGCTAAATGTTGGCTACAAGGAATAGATAACATTAATCCAGAGAAGACCCATTTTCAGATTTTCAAATTAACTAATTTTCAAATTCTTTTCTTCAAATTCTTCCATTTTCAAATTTTCAAATTACCTCATTTTCAAATTACCCGTCCTTCTCCCTTATCTGCACCCTCCTTATCTTTCCGCTTATCGTTTTTGGAAGTTCGGTAACAAACTCGATAATCCTCGGATATTTATAGGGGGCGGTGACTTTCTTTACATGTTCCTGAAGTTCTTTTGCAAGCTCATCACCCGGAGAGTAATTTTTTGACAAGACTATTGTGGCCTTTACAACCTGGCCCCTGTCGGGATCGGGAACCGCCGTAACAGCACATTCAAGCACTGCGGGATGCTCTATCAGTGCACTTTCGACTTCAAATGGACCTATCCTGTAACCCGAACTCTTTATTATATCATCTGCCCTGCCTACAAACCAGTAATATCCGTCCTCATCCCTCCAGGCCATGTCGCCGGTTCTGTAAACAAAATCCGACCAAACCTTTTTTGTCAGTTCATCATCACGGTAATAACCCCTGAACATGCCGACAGGTTTTCTTCTACCGGTGTAAATGACAATCTCCCCCTCATTGCCGATCTCGCACGAATTTCCTGATTCATCAACAATGTCGATATCATAGCCGGGCGAAGGCTTTCCCATCGACCCCGGCTTGGGTGTCATCCACGGATATGTCGCCAGCGCCACCGTGCATTCTGTCTGACCGTAGCCTTCCATAAGTTTTAAGCCTGTTTTCTCATGGAAGAACTTATATACCTCAGGATTGAGGGGTTCTCCGGCAACAACACAGTTCTTAAGATGACTCAGATCGAAAGCTGTCAGATCTTCCTTTATCAGGAACCTGTAAATTGTAGGAGGGGCACAGAAAGTCGTGACTTTATATTTCTCAATCACTCCTAGGATATCCTTTGGAACGAACTTGTCATAATCATAGGTCATCACTGCACTTCCGGATATCCACTGTCCATAGATTTTTCCCCATGCCGACTTGGCCCATCCCGTATCAGCTATTGTGAAATGAAGACCGTTATTCCGAACGTTTTGCCAGTATAAGGCAGTAACAATATGTCCGAGAGGATAGGTGAAATCGTGAGTCACCATCTTGGGCATTCCGGTAGTACCTGATGTGAAATAAAGAAGCATGGTGTCATCATTCTTCACCGCTTCTTCCGGACCCGGTCTTGAAAATTCCTCCGGACTGTCATTCATCCCCTTAGTAAAATCAATCCATCTTTCCCGGTTGTGGCCGATCAATACCTTGTGTTCAAGTGTGGGGGATTGGCTTTCGGATTCTTCAATGTGCTGCATTACAAGAGGATCGGGCACACAGACAATCATTTTGATCCCGGCGGCATTGTTCCTGTAAATGATGTCTTTGGCTGTAAGGAGATGGGTTGCCGGAATTGTTATTGCTCCGATCTTGTTCAGTCCCAGGGTGCAGAACCAGAATGTGTAGTGTCTTTTAAGGATAAGCATCACGCGATCGCCCTTGCGAATGCCTTTCGACCGGAAGAAATTTGCAGCCTTGTCGCTGAAATATTTCATCTGAGCAAAGGTGAACACCGCTTCATTGCCTTTGTCATCGCACCATACCATAGCCGTCTTGTCCGGCGTGGTCCGCGCTGTTTCGTCAACTACATCATAAGCAAAATTGAAGTTTTCGGGGATTGTTATTTCAAATCCCGACTTAAATTCCTCATATGATTTAAAATCAATCTTTTTAAGGTATTTGTCAAGAACCATTTTAGTTTTCCGTATTATCTTATAGTACCATTGCCAGAAATTTCACCTGCTCATTGTTGAGGGCTTTCATCGCGTGCTTGAACCCCGAGTCGAAATAGATTGAATCGCCTTCATTCAGAATAATTTCGTGGCCATCTATAATTGTCATCATTGACCCTTTTATCACATAGTTGAATTCCTGCCCGGGATGGGAGTTGAAATCGAGCATTGCATCCTCGGGTTTAGGATCGATTGTCACCATGAATACCTCTGCTTTTTTATGGATGAAATTACTTGCAAGGCTCTCATATTTGTACTGCTGCCTTCGTTCAAGCTTCAGTCCCTTTCCGTTTCTCACTATCCCGTAAACGTGGAGTTTTGGGCCCTCTCCGCCAAGCAGGACCGACAGTTCGACATTGAACATTTCGGATATTTCGAAAAGCACGCCAACCGGAATGTCTGCTTCGCCGCTTTCATATTTTACATAAAGATCTTCAGGAAGCCCAAGCTTCATAGCCAGATCTCCTGTAGTAATCCCTGAAATATCACGGAGTTCCCTTATCCTTACTCCTATCTGCCTTATTTGTTCTGTCATGTTGTTCTGTTTTTGAAGGTGCAATATTAAACTTTTTTCTTTTGACTTTTAAGAAATCAGATTTCATGGATAATTGCCTGCCATTATGGTTGAATCAGGGGAAAACATTATAATTTCAGGGAAAAATTCCGGACCCCATGGCTTATTCAGCGAAGATCGATGACCCTGCCTTTGACAGATACCTGAGAAACACAAAAAACTACAGGATGCAGTTTTCCTTTCTGCTAGCATTTGCAGCCATTGCAGGATTTTTTCTTTATGGACATTTCAGCGACGGGATGGATAATCCTGAGGCTTTTTACATTGGTCTCACAATAGGAGGAATGTTTGTTCTGATAGGATTATTTTCAGCCCGGTCGGTTAAACCCGCGCTAACCTGGGACGGTGTGGTGACCGGGAAAAAGATAAGGCGGGTCAGGGGGAAGCTGGAATATGTAGTCGTTATCTCAAAAGGAAGCGGGCATTCTCATGAAATAAAATCGGAAAATGACCCGACATTGTATGATTATTACATGGAGGGCGAGAAGGTCCGGTTTCATGGCCGGCTTCACTCATTTGAAAAGTATGACAAATCTAAGGATGATATCATCTTCTGCAATGCCTGCGCCTTTATGCATGAGATAAGTGATGATTTCTGCCGCAATTGCGGCTGCCCGCTTTTGAAGTGAAGCACCAGCAATGCTTATACTGCCGGATTCTCCTTTCTTATACTACTGATAAGCTCCTCAATGTTAATTGAATCCGGAACCGGGATGTAAAGAGCGTGCTCGTTGGTCCAGGTACGGTCGGTGTAATAATACTTCAGCATAATCCCCCTGAAAGGCTCTTTTATCTGTTTCAGGCTCCTGATGCCTGAAAGCGGGAAATCCCAGTTGTGGAAATAACCGTTTATGTAAGCATATTGTGAACCGATAAGTATTTGCCTGTCTCCTTTCAGATTCCTGCGATTGTAGTAATAAGGCATGAGCAAGGAAAATATCAGGACTAAAAGCCAGATACTCCCCATGATCAGAAGAAAGCCTCCGGCTTCGTCTTTTTCAAGAAAGAAAAGGAAGGGAATGGTTATGACCACGAAGAAAATTGTAACTACGATCATTATAACCTTATTCTTGCTCCGGGATGTATCTTTCAGATTTTCTGAGTAAGCCTGCCTCTCATCATCCGTCAATTCCCAACTTGCAAGGAGTTTCTCCCCTGTGAGCAGGCGGTCCATTTTTTTCGCCCTTTTATTAAGGATAATAATTGTAACCAGGGATACGGCACCGGCAAAGATGCCCAGAAAGCTTACCGGCCAGATTCCCGACAGGAAGTTATTTTCTGATAAGGATGCTGCTGCCGCTGACAGGGAAATAATTCCAAAAGCTGCAAAAAAACGAGCTGCCGACCGCTCCCTGTTTTTTACCGGTCTAATGCCATTGTCTGACATAGGTAACTATTTTGTAAAATTTTTTACGGGTTTATGATCTCTTACCAGCCGCCGCCGCCTCCGCCGCCGCCACCGCCGCCTGAACTTCCTCCTCCTCCGCTGCCCGATGATGATCCTGGAGGGGTGGAGGCTGAGGATATGGCCGACGAAAAGCTTTTCCCCATCGTTGAGGTGAAATTTGAGGGCGAAAAAGCCGCGGCTCCGAAACCTGTACCGGTATACCAGGAAGGATGGTAGGTTTTTGTATCCTGCATAGATTGCCTTAGTGCATTTTCAAATTTTTTACCCCACTGGTTCTCAACACCAAGAGCAATGGCGAATGGAAGAAGCTTCTCAAAACGGTCGACTGTTAGTTCTGGTTCATGCGCCAGGTTGAGCTGATCCTTTTCAGCAACCGACAGATACATTTTGAAACCTTCCGCCTCATCCATCAATGCTCTTCCACGGGGTGTAGGCGCTTTCATCAGCCAGGCGAAAAGAATGCCAAGCCCGACAAGGAGAATAATCAGGATTACAGGAACGGCAGGGGTTGGAGATATGAAAAAGGTAAGAAGGACCAGGGCCACCGAAAAGAGAACACCGGGCAGGAGATGTCTGGCATTCAGATTGAAATACTCCGGGATCATTTTCTCCTTGAGAATAATTTCTGCCTCGCTCCTTGCTTTCTGAAACACAATGTGGTTTTCATTGTCAAGGACTATTTCCTGACTGCCGGCAAATAGTGCTGAAGCCAGGGCTTTTTCTTCGGGAGTGAGTACTGCTTCCGCGCCGGGAACCAGCTCGAGTGAGTATTTCTTCTTTGTACGGACGATTTTCAGGTAACCGCTTACGGCCATGTTTACAAGTGCCGCCGTTACTACCTCCTCTTTCATTCCCATGTTTGAAAGGTAACCTGTTGCGGCAGGACTGAAACCTTCAGGCGGATCAAAAAGGGGAATAATGGTTCCTTTGGCGGGGTCTTTCCCGGCTGACTTCCATTTCCTGAAGTAGAGCATTATGGCCCCGGCAAGTCCGGCCAGGGCAAACAGAATGTGAAGATTGTCCTTCAGAAACATTATCAGCTTGCTGAAACCCGAAGGCCGGGCTACAAATCCTTTTTCCCATGCTGCTGCTATTGTCAGCTGCTCCTGAGGCTCCAGTGGCCTTGTGGTTGTGAGCTTTACTACATTGCCCTCACTTGCCATTTCACAATCGCATCCGGTCGATCCGGCATAACCTGAATAAGCTGTTTTCTGAACAATCCCCGCTCCTTCAGGAGCCCTGATCGTGACGGAGGCAGTTTCAATCGGAAATGCCCAGTCGCCTCCAATGGCATTGTAATAAAGTTCGTCATAATCATCAAAGAAACCTATCTGACGGGTTGTTTTGAACGATAGGGTATAGTTGTATGTTCCGGGTGTCAGCTCAATGTCGCTGTCTCCGATGTAAACAATCACACCGTTATTTTTTTCTTCGGTGAACCAGGGCTCGGGGGCGCCGTTCTTCAACACCTCCGTGACCTCAAACCCCACCTTAAAACGGTTGCCCAGCCGGTCCTTGTATTTTGTGGGAAACGTCCTGTAAATACCTCTTTTTATTGCATTTCCCTCAGAAACAATGCTTATCTGCTCGCGAACAAGCAGGGTTCCGTTCTTTTCAATTTCAGCATCAATATCATAGGAGAGAATCCTTTCCTGTGCTTTTGCTGAAAGTAATCCCAGAACAAGAAAAAGGAATACGAAAATTCGTTTCATATGTAACATATTACATTTTGATCTCAGGAGTGGATCTTTCCGATTCATTGCCAATATCAAAGAATTCCTTCTGACTGTGCCCTGCAACTTTTGCAACAAGGCTCGATGGGAATTGTTCGATCAGGATGTTGTAGTTGCGTACAGTTCCGTTGTAGTAACGCCGGGCTTTCTGAAGATCGTTCTCAACTTTCGATATATCCCTCTGCAGTTCAAGGAAATTCTGGCTTGCCTTGAGATCGGGATAGTTCTCCACCACCACGAAGAGTTCTCCCAGGGCCTTTGACAGTCCTATTTCAGCCGTCTCAGTCTCCTTGACTGAAGAAGCTGACATCCCCTGTGTCCGGAGACTGGTGATGGCTTCGAGCAGGTTTCTTTCATGGGATGCATATGCCCTGACTGTCTCCACCAGAAGGGGAATCAGGTCATGACGTTTTTTAAGCTGCACATCGATGCCGCTCCATGCTTCCCTGACATAGTTTACAAGTCTTACAAGCCGGTTGTATATGAAGAGGAAAAATCCTCCGCATGCTACCACTATTGCAATGATTAAAATGGCCACTGGTTTGGAATATTGGTTAAAGCCACGGAAAAGCCGGGACTTTCAAATATAGAAAAAAATAGCACAAACATCTTCGGGGCAAAACAGAACTGAAGTTAAAACTGAAATAAAATTAAAACCCCTATCGGATAGGGTTTTGATAAGTGTTACGGGTCTTTGGTTTAATATTCTGTTACAAAAACACAACTTTAAATTGATAAAATACATGAAAACATTCTCTTCTTTCCTTTACCTGGCATGTATCCTGTTTTTACTGTCATGCACCGGAGATAATTATTCTGACTGGCCTCAATGGAGAGGACCGGCCCGGGACGGAATCAGTCCGGAGTTCGGCCTTCTCAGTAAATGGCCCGCTGACGGACCCGCCCTGCTATGGTCGGTCAATACTGTCGGTGACGGATTTTCCTCTGCTGTGATCCATGATAAAATGGTCTTTACCCAGGGGAAGAAAGATTCTGTGGAGATTCTTTCGGCAATTGACCTTAACGGAAATGTAAAGTGGCAGGAAGTGATCGGAAGAGCTTTACAAACAGGGGAATGGCAACAGAGCCGAAGCACTCCGACTTATTATAAAGATAAGATCTATGCATTGTCTGCCATGGGCGATATTGCCTGTTTCGATTCACAGACAGGGAAAGCTGACTGGAGATCAGATGCATTTGAACAGTTTGGCGGAGACTGCCAGTCCATAGCCGAATCTCCCCTTGTAATGGATGACAAAGTGATTTTGACACCTTGCGGGTACCAGACAACTATGGTAGCGCTTGATAATCTGACAGGAAAAACCATCTGGAGATCTGAGACCCTGAAGGATTCCAATTATTTTGCTACTCCGCTTCTTATCAGGGGGAAGAACCGAAATTATATTTTTCAGTCCTCCCAGAAGTATGATTTTATTGTTGATCCCAACACGGGTAAAATTATCTGGAAGGATAGCAGGATTTCCGGGAACATGATACCACAGGTGATCAATAATCAGGTATATTTTCCTGGTGATGACAATAAAGGCGGATCATTGTGCAGATGGGACGATGAGCTTAACAGCCGGACTGTGGTTTGGTCTGATACCGTCAAGGCCCTTATAATAAGTGGTTCAGCCGTTATCGATGATAAAATTGTGGTATCGGGTCTTCCCAAAGGTATCGCCTGTATTGATATGAATACCGGTAAATCCATTGCACGTTATAACAGATTGAGATCATCCAATTTTCTTGTTGCGGGGAATCAGCTTTATTGTTATGAGGATGGTACGGCAAGAGTATACCTTTTCAATATTACAGACCCTGGCTTCGAACTCGTCAGTTCATTTAAAACTGCCTCAGGAACCGGTCCTTCAATTGCTCATATGGCGATCTCAAACGGGATCCTTTTCATTCGTCACGGAACAGCTCTCATGGCTTACAGCCTGAAACAGGTTGCGCCGGTGGAAGTCAACAGTTAACCACTCTCACGGTCAACTGTTACAACTCCCTTCCTCTTCTTGCATCGCGGTTGTTATCTCCGCCTGTCAGTAAAAAATCGTGCTTCAGGTTGTTCAGCTTTTCTGCAGTTCTCCTGAAATCCTCGAGTGCGGTATTGCCGTATTCGATATGAATGTCGGTCATAAAGGCAAAGCTGAAAGTGTCTGCATCCGTTTGTGAGCCTTTTGAAGGATCTGATGTCATGAAATTCCAGGGTTCATGATGCGACGGAGTCCTGATGTAAGCTGATCCATAGCATCCGATGTCACCATAGCCCAGATCGCCGGCCATGATGAATATTATATTCGGCTTCGAAGACCTGCCCTGTACTGAGACGCTATTATTCACAGAAAGAAGTGCAAGCGCTGCCAGTCCTGTGTAGATGAGTGAGGATTCTTTCCTGGAAACAAGGTGATTAAAACTTTGAGTTTGAAAGGGAGAAGTGTTTCGTCAACGGCAGAAAGCGGACGGTTGATTCCTTCCGGGGATCAGATCCACCGGCTTTTTGAGATCACAAAGAATTTTTTAGGATTGAAATACGGCGAGAGCTTCAGGTTATCGTTGAATTTCTTCCTCACCTGATCATCTGACATATCGGTGCTTATCCCCACAACCGTGCGGGAATTTACCCTGATATATCTTAACGACTTTTCCAATGTTTACTTCCTTTGATACGGTATAAAGATAACAAATAAAGTGCAGGGTTTATTGTCTGGGGGAACAAAGTTGCTGCAGGGGGCAGGGGGCATTGCTCAAGACTCAAGACACAAGACGTAAGGCAGAAGCCTGGGAAGAGGTCCAACTTTAAAAAGTCTTGCCCCCTTTCCCGTTTCCCCCAAGGGGGAAAGGCTTATGGCGCTGTTCGTACATGGGAGTAAAAGCGTGCTGCTCCTGCCCCCCTGGGGGAAGGTTGGGAAGGGGGTGTTAAATGAGAATTGTTGCTAGTAATTAATTATTAATCTGTCAACTTTTTTCAGGACGGGGCATTGTACTGACTGGTAACTGCCCCAAAGGATTGATTTCTTCATCAGCATAAATTTTTACTGAAGATAATCGGGATTTGCTTATTTTGGCAGAAGAATAAAGGAAGATAATTGTTTTCCATTGTGAGAACCATGCATTACTTCAGGGGATGAACAGCAAACTGAGCGAAAAGTGGATCAAGGCCTCCATAACAGGAACAATCTGGGCTGCATCGGAGATTGTCCTGGGCAGCTTTCTTCATAACCTGAGAGTACCATTCAGCGGAAACATTCTGACTGCTATCGGGATTATAATACTTATATCAATCAGTTACATCTGGACTGAAAGAGGGCTGTTCTGGCGGGCAGGACTTATCTGCGCCTTGTTGAAAACCCTGTCGCCAAGCGCAGTGATTTTCGGACCCATGATTGCAATAATCGCCGAATCGCTTCTTATCGAAATGTCAGTCCGCCTGTCGGGACGAACCATCGCGGGTTATCTCATCGGCGCCGTGCTGGCAATGTCATGGAACCTGTTTCAGAAAATTGCCAATTACATCATTTTCTACGGGGAAAACATTATCGAGGTATATAATCACCTTATCGGGATGGCTCAGCGGCAGCTTGACATCCAGACCGATATTGCCTGGCTGCCTATCCTCGCATTGCTTGCAGTCTTTGCCATTTTTGGTCTGATTGCCGGAGTGACAGGTATTATGGTGGGCAGGAAAATGAAGAAGCAGCCTTCTTCGGAGTTGACTGTCGCGGGACAAAGGCCGCTGAGCAAAACCGAACCGTCAGTTCGGCCGGCCTTTGATTACTCAATACCATGGCTAATTGCTGACGTCATTCTTCTTGCCGGCAGTTTTGTAATTCTGAATACTGCCCCCTGGTTCGTATGGGGAATTGTTGTGATTGTGGTAATAGTATTATGGTCAATCAGATACAAAAGAGCGCTCCGTCAGATATCAAGACCGAAATTCTGGATATTCTTTGTGTTGATTACACTGATCACTGCTTTTGCTCTGAGCAGGGCTCAAAAGGGTGAAATTTCATGGCAGGAGGGAATTCTTACAGGGATACAGATGAATTTCAGGGCTGCAGTTATAATCGCCGGATTCACTGTTCTTGGTACGGAATTGTATAATCCGCAAATCAGGAATTTCTTCCAGGGAACATCTTTCAGGAACCTGCCTCTGGCGCTTGAGCTGTCGGCCGAAAGCCTTCCTCACTTCATCTCATCAGTCCCCGATTTCAGGAGCCTCGTGAGGAATCCGGTATCTATCTTCTATCATATCATTAAGCAGGCCGAGAGCAGGTTTAATGAGATAAAGGGCAGATCAGCACCGGCACCTAAAACATTCATTGTGACCGGTCCGCTGGGCTCCGGAAAAAGCACCTTTCTGAAACAGCTGGCTGATGCTATGCGAAAAAACGGACACCATCCCCGGGGAATTATTTCGGAGCGAAAGAGCGATGACTCCGGGACGGCAGGTTACGATCTGGTCAGCATTGAAACTGGTGAGAGGCATGAATTCCTCAGGAAGTCTGAAGAAACAGGACCTGAAAGGATCGGAAGATTCATCATTGAACCCGGCAGCATTGAAAAGGGAGCAGCTATCCTGAACTCCTCCGGCAAAGGAATCATCATTATTGATGAGGTGGGAGCGCTGGAGATAAGCGGCCGCGGCTGGGCCTCGTGCATTGACGGGCTATTGGCACGGCCGGTCAGTCATCTGATTCTTTCTGTAAGGGAATCGCAGCTTGAAGGGATAAAAAGCTTGTGGCGTCTCGACGGCGCAATAACCATCGAAATCAGAAAGACCTGGAACGAGGATGCCCTGAAGACTATTCTTGATAATCTTTAACCGTTCATACGAAGCAGAAAAGTTCTAAACTTTTGCTTTGCATATGAGTTAAAATGATCAGGATCATAAAAGTTTACATTGTTTTTTTTAGTTTTGCATTAAGCACTAAACAATCAAACCCATTCTGTCATGACAGCACCAAAAAAAAGAACCATGCTTACACGCCGCCAGTTCATGCGGCTTTCGGCTGCAGCCGCTGCAGGTGTGGCACTGCTGCCCCAGCTTTCCTGCTCCAACACTGTCATCCCGGCTCCGATGAAACGGCGCTTCGGCCGGATCAATTTTGATGTAACAACACTGGGACTCGGCGGACAGGCCTCAATCCAGTGGACTCCGGATGGAGTTGATCCGGTTGCCATAATTAAAAAGGCATTTGACCTGGGAGTTAACTACTTCGATACATCCAACGTGTACGGACCCAGCCAGATGAATTACGGGAAGGCATTCAGGGAACTTGACCTGATACCCGGACAGAAGGGATACAACCAGTCGCTCAGGGAATCAATATTTCTTACAAACAAGACAATGATCCGCTGGGCAAAAGGCGGCTATCCCCAGATCGACAACGTCAGGAACAGTACAAACGGCGATCACGCAGAAGGCGCGGTGGCAGATCTCAAACGCACCCTGTCGCAGATCTTCGGCAACGACGACGGGACATATCCCGAAGGAGCCTACGTAAACATGATGCTTATCCATAATATCACAAATCCCGAAGAAGTTGATGTTGTGTTCAAGGGTCTTGAAACCCCGCTTGACGTTAATGACAATTTCGGTGCCCTGGTTGCTCTCCGCGATTACAGGGACGGCACAAACATTACCGGCCTGAATCCTAAAAATGAGAAACTTATCAGGCATATAGGCTTTTCAGGTCACTACAGCGCACCTGTTATGATCGACATGATTCAGCGCGATAAATGGGATTTATTCGACGGGATGCTTGTTGCAATTAATGTCAACGACAGGCGCTACCTCAACATGCAGTACAATGTAATCCCTGTTGCGAAGGCCAGAAATATCGGCATCATCGCCATGAAGGTCTTCTCCGACGGGACCATGTATACAAAGGAACCCGGATGGTCTAACAAGCCGGAACATGTTGTCAGGTTCGTTGGTACGGAATCCGTTCCCAGCCGTCCGCTGATCGAATATGTTCTTACTACCGCCGGAATTCATACACTAATAATAGGAATTGGCCAGATAGACGACGATCCGCTCAAGTGCCAGCTTACCCAGAATTACTACGCCGCCCAGATAGCCCCTGACGCTCTCAGTGAAAGCCAGCGGCGCGAACTTGAAAAGATAGGCGAAAGAGCCCGCAACGGCGAAACAAATTACTTCCAGCTGCCCGACCCGGGCCTCACTCCCCCAAGGAATGCACAGATTGCCAAATCAGACGGAATAAAGCTTACCTGGGATACCAGCTACGCCGGAAGTGAACCTTTATCCCATTACGACATTGAAGGCGACGGTACCATTATCGGAACTGTTAAGCATGTGCCCCAGGTTACAAGAGACCCCTTTACATTTGAGGCCGGAAAGGGTAAGAAGTTCAAAATCATTGCAGTCGATGCCATAGGAAGGAAATCGGAAACTGCCGTCTTAACGGTGTGACCGGGAGAGAGAGAAAAAAACTTTCTTTTTGCTCCCTGCTTAAATATTAAGATTTCTCTATATATTTAAAAATTCAGATATCTACCTTTATACATGGCAACAAGAAGGCAATTCATCAAGATCTCAGCTATCGGGACAGGAGCAGTAATGGCGGGCGCGGCAGGGTTCCGGCTGCTGGCTTCGGAACAGGGGCAAGGCGCGCTGATGGCTTCGGCAGGAGATCCACTCCGCCGTATCCCGACGTACTGCGAGGTTTGTTTCTGGAAATGCGCCGGCTGGATTTACAAGAATGAAAAAGGGGCAATAAAAAAGATCATCGGTAACGCAGAGGACCTCAATTGTAATGGCCGCCTATGCCCCCGGGGCACCGGCGGCATCGGAATGTTCTACGATGAAAACCGTTTGAGAACCCCTCTTATACGAACAGAGGAACGCGGCAAGCAGACTTTCAGGGAAGCCACATGGGAGGAAGCCTTCGACTATATAGCCGATAAAATAAAGACGATATCAGCCGAACATGGTCCCGAGTGTCTTGCCCTGTTTACCCACGGCTCGGGAGGCAAGTATTTCACCAACCTGCTCAAGGCACTTGGTTCGCCCCACATAGCAGCTCCGTCGTATGCACAATGCCGCGGACCCCGTGAAGTAGCATTCCAGGCTACTTTCGGTGAAGCAATCGAGAGCCCCGAAAGGACGGATATACGTGATACAAAATGCCTTGTCCTTATCGGCAGCCACATTGGCGAGAACATGCACAACGGACAGGTTCAGGAAATGTCGGATGCCATCGACAAGGGGGCAACAATCATCACGGTCGACCCCCGCTTCTCGACTGTCGCAGGGAAATCGAAATTCTGGCTTCCCATTAAACCGGCAACCGATCTTGCCCTGCTGCTGGCCTGGATCAATGTCATAATTACAGAAGAACTATATGATAAACCTTATGTGGAGAAATACACTTACGGTTTTGAATATCTTAAGGAACACGTAAAGAACAACACCCCGGAATGGGCCTACGGAATAACTACTATCGATCCGACGGTGATCCGCGAAACCGCCCGCGAGATGGCCAACGCCTCCCCTGCAGTAATCATTCATCCCGGACGCCATGTGACATGGTACGGCGACGATACGCAGAGACTCCGTGCCGTTGCTATCCTTAACGCCCTCCTGGGTTCCTGGGGACGAAGGGGCGGATTCTTCAGTCCTGAGAGCTTCGAACTGCCCGAACCCCAGCATCCTCCGTATCCTGAGCCAAAAAGATCATGGAGAACGGAATTTCCCGATTTGTACAAGCTGGCCGACACCGTTCTGGCAAACGGCGTATGTGATGCCACCATACCTGATCCGAGCCGCCACTGCCAGTTCCAGGGATGGATAGTGAACGGAACAAATCTCATCGAGACTCTTCCGAACCAGGCAAACACTCTTCAGGCTATTCAGGCCCTTCAACTGCTTGTTGTGATCGATACCATGCCCATGGAAATAACCGGCTGGGCCGATGTGGTCCTTCCCGAATGCACCTACCTTGAGCGCTATGACGACATCAGGGTAGGTCCCCACCGGAAGCCGCAGATTGCCCTCAGGGCCCCGGCTGCAGAACCTTCATATAATACCCGCCCTGCATACTATATGGCCAGGGAACTTGCGAAACGACTTGGTGTGATCGAATATTTCCCGTTTGAAAAAATTGAAGACCAGCTCGACTGGCAGCTTAAACAGGTGGGAAGCAGTCTCGAGGAAATGATGAGGCTCGGCGTCAAGACTTTTGAAAGACAATATGGCGACCTTTACTTTCAGCCGGGACAGGATTTTGAGTTCTACACCCCCACAGGGAAGATTGAGCTTTATGCCACAACATTTGCGGATGCAGGTTATGATCCCATGCCGAAATACACACATCATGAGGAGCCACCGCCCGGATACTACCGCCTCAACTACGGAAGAGCACCGATGCATACATTCAGCCGTACGTCAAACAACCCGAACCTGACCGACCTGATGGAGGAGAATACACTCTGGGTTAATCCGCGCGTGGCAAAGGAATGGGCATTAACTTCGGGCCAGTACATCCACCTGATGAACCAGGACGGAAAAAAATCCGAATTCCCGATTAAGGTCAGGGTAACCGAGCGTATCAGATGGGATTCGGTCTACATGGTTCACGGATTTGGTCACGATCAGAAGAAACTGGAGCGTTGCTACGGCAAGGGAGCCAGCGACACCAATCTGATTACCAAAGTGCTTGTTGATCCGATAATGGGAGGGACAGGCATGAGAGGGAACTTTGTGACCTTTTTAACCGAAACTGCAGGAGAGGAGGTGGCATCATGAGATACGCAATGGCTGTTGATACTAAAAAATGTGTCGGCTGCAGCGACTGTGTGGTTGCATGCCAGACCGAAAATGATGTGCCGATAGGTTATTGCCGCGACTGGGTTGTGGAAGTCATCGACGGAACTTATCCTCAGCTCGAGGTGGAATTAAGGTCCGAGCGCTGCAATCAGTGCGATAACGCTCCCTGTGTAAGATGCTGCCCGACTGGTGCCAGTCACATTGTTGAGGGTGGCGTCGTTCTTGTGAAACCCAATAAGTGCATTGGCTGCGGAGCCTGTATCGCCTCATGCCCCTATGATGCACGCTACCCTCATCCCAAAGGCTATGTCGACAAATGCACTTTCTGCATTCACCGGGTAAGGCAGGGAATGCTTCCCGCATGTGTGGCCGTTTGTCCGACGAAATGCATGTATTTCGGCGATCTGGATGATCCCAACAGCGATGTGAGCAAGGTTTTGAAAAAGCGAAAGCACAAAACCCTTATCCCCGAAGCAGGCACGAAACCACAGTTGTATTTCCTTATCTGAGAAGACAATGAACGAAGAATTGATTATCAGCGGAAGAGAAAACCTGGGGGTTGATCCGCAATTGCATATATGGCACTGGCCTATTCCATTATACCTTTTCCTTGGAGGACTGGCGGCCGGCGTGCTTTTCTTTGCCGCATTATATTACCTGCTGGGTAAGGAAAACGAGTTCCGCACTGCAGTTCGACGCGTCCCGTTCGTGGCACCGATTGCCCTTGTTATCGGCCTTGCCGCCCTTTTTATCGACCTGAGGCACAAGGCTTACTTCTGGCAGCTTTACACAACAATCAGGCTGGAGTCCCCGATGTCGTGGGGAGCTTGGACACTACTTGTAATTACAACCGCATCCTTTATCTGGTGCGCACTCCATATCAGGGAGTTTTTCCCAAACTGGGACTGGAAATACTCGTGGCTGAAAGATCTTGAGACCTTCTTCAATAAGCATAAGAAACCGCTTGCCTGGGTTATAATGATCTTTGCAGTCATAACAGGCGTGTATACCGGAATTCTGTTATCCGCATTTAATGCCCGGCCGCTATGGAACACATCGGTACTTGGCCCGCTTTTCCTTGCATCCGGACTTTCGGCCGGAGCGGCAACAATAGTGCTGTCGTCGAGGAACAGCAAGGAGCGGCTGCTATTTACAAAGATCGACCTCATCATTCTCGGCGTTGAACTCTTCCTGATCGTTCACATGTTCATGGGCTTCCTGGCAAGCACCCAGGTTCAGATCGAAGCAGCGGGACTTTTCCTCGGCGGCCCGTACACAATGGTGTTCTGGATATTTGTGGTTGTCCTGGGAATAATTATTCCGGCAGTCCTCGACCTGATGGAACTCAGGGGATTTCATATCCCGGCCGTGATACCCGGAATCCTGGTAGTGTTCGGAAGCCTGATGTTCAGATTTATTTTTGTCTTTGCCGGACAGGTAAGCCGGTGGTTATACTGATATCAACAATAAACACAACAATATGAGCAACAATACAAAAACAGGGAAGAGCAGAAAATACCTCAACCCCTACCTGGGCGGTGTCCTGCTCGGTCTCGTGCTGCTTGCAGCCAATTTTGTCGCCGGCAGGGGACTGGGCGCCAGCGGTGCCGTAAAGAGCGTCGTGGCAACAACAATCAGGGCAGTGGACAAGGATGCGGTTAATACAAATCCCTTCATGGCCGAATATGCCGAGTCGCACAGCGGAAATCCCATGAAATCATGGCTTGTCTTTCAGATACTGGGGGTGATAGTCGGAGGCTTCCTCTCGGGTGCCGTGGCCGGCAGGCTTAAACTCAAGGTGGAGCATTCCCCGAAAATCTCATCCCGCCGCAGGCTTATCTTTGCGCTTGCCGGCGGCGTGCTGTTCGGCTTCGGATCGCAGCTGGGCCGCGGATGCACGAGCGGATCAGCGCTCAGCGGCATGGCAGTGCTCTCAATGGGAGGCTTCATTACAATGATGGCTATCTTCGGCACCGCATACGCACTTGCATATTTCTTCAGAAGAAACTGGATTTAAAAAGGAGGATAAAATGGGACCACTGGCACCAAATGAACTTATATCGGAAAATACAAATTTTCTGCTTGCATTTTTTATAGGAATTGCTTTCGGGTGGGTGCTCGAAAGCTCGGGATTCTCCTCAAGCCGCAAGCTTGCAGGGATATTTTACGGCTACGATGCCGTTGTGCTTAAAGTGTTTTTCACAGCAGCTCTTACTGCAATGCTCGGACTCCTTTTCATGAGCCTTTTCGGCTGGATCGACCTTAGCCTGATCTATGTAAATCCGACTTACCTTTCTTCAGCAATAATCGGCGGAGTTGTGATGGGAGCCGGCTTCATAATGGGAGGCTTCTGTCCGGGAACCAGCTTCTGCGGAGCTGCAATCGGGAAAATAGATGCGATGGTGTTCATAGCAGGACTATTCATAGGGGTTTACGGCTTTGCTTTCACCTACGGATGGTGGGAGAAACTCTATCTTGCAAACTACCTTGGAGAGCCGAAGGTCAGTGACAAACTGGGTATGTCCGACGGCCTTTTCGGACTATTTATGATACTTGCCGCAATCGGCATGTTTCTTGTGGCTGAATGGGCTGAGAAAAAGTTCCCAAGGGAAGAATATTAGAAATATTGCAATAATAAATATATAATTATGAAACAGTTAAAATTTCTTGCACTCATTCTTATACCTCTTGGTATAATTATAGCAGCCGTACCTGCCGACAGGGTCAGCCAGGTGCGTCTTACACCTGAAGAACTTCTTCAGGAAGCAGGAGCAGGAGTTCAGTTTATCACTCCCGATGCAATAGCCGATATGCTGGTTCAGAAGGATCCCTCGCTGCGTCTCATCGATGTGAGGACACCTGAGGAATTTGATGCATACAGCATGCCCGGAGCTGTCAACGTTCCGCTCAGCAATCTGCTGGCTGACGAATATAAGGATATCCTGAACCAGGATGCCTATGTAAATGTGTTTTATTCAAACGGCTCTGTGTATGCCAATCAGGCATGGATGATAACCAGGCAACTGGGTTATGAAAACAATTTCGTGCTTGAAGGAGGACTGAATTACTGGTTCGGCAACATTCTCTCCCCTCAGGAACCCACACAAACCAGTCCGGATGAGGAATTCGCCAGGTACGATTTCAGGAAGAGCGCTGCTGCTGCTCTTGGCGGCGGAGGTGTTGTTTCAACTGAGGCATCCTCTCCGGCGGTGAAGGCAGTGAAACCTGTAGTTACAGCCAGGGCAAAGAAGAAACCAGCGGGCGGTTGCTGAATGTTCAACTATACAGCCACCTACACCGATCTGTATCAGCTGACAATGGCCCAGGCCTACTTCTTCCATGGTCAGAAGGATAACATTGCAGTTTTCGACTATTTTTTCAGAAAACTGCCGTTTGAAGGCGGATATGCAATTTTTGCGGGGCTTGAAGATATTCTTGACATTCTTCAGGATTTCAGGTTTGACCGCGACGACCTTGATTTCCTCAGGGAGAAGGGATTCCGGCCTGAATTCCTCAAATTTCTCGAACATTTCAGGTTTACGGGAACCATCTGGTCTTCAAGCGAAGGAGACGTTGTTTTCCCGGTAAGGCCTGTCCTGCAGGTTGAGGCTAAAATCATTGAGGCCCAGATAGTGGAGACAATAATCCTTAACATCCTCAATTTTCAGACCCTGATTGCAACAAAAGCAAGCCGTATGAGGCTGGCAGCAGGCGAGAACACTTTAATCGATTTTGGCCTTCGCCGGGCTCAGGGACCGGGAGGCTATTATGCAAGCAGGGCATGTTTTGTAGGCGGCTTCAATGCAACAAGCAATGTTGTGGCCGGCCGCGACTACGGGATCCCGGTGTCGGGAACCATGGCACATTCATACATTGAAAGCTTTGACGATGAACTGAAGGCATTCAGCCATTTTGCAGAAGGACAGCCGGAGGGATGCGTTCTTCTTGTCGACACTTACGATACACTTAACAGCGGCCTTCCGAATGCAATCCTTACTGCAAAAATGATGGAAGAGAAAGGACACCGGCTGTTGGGAATCAGGCTCGACAGCGGAGACCTTGCATATCTTTCCAAGCAATGCCGTGTGATCCTCGACAGGGCCGGCCTGAACTATGTTAAAATTGCAGCTTCAAACCAGCTCGATGAACATATAATAAAGAGCCTTCTCGAGCAACAGGCCCCCATAGATGTGTTCGGCGTGGGTACAAGCCTGGTGACAGGCGCCCCCGATGCAGCGCTTGACGGGGTTTATAAACTTGCTTTTTCGGGCGGCAAACCAAGGATCAAAATATCGGAGAATGTTAAGAAAATAACACTGCCTCACCGGAAACAGGTCTTCAGGGTGCTGGATGACGACGGCCGCTTTGCCGGTGCCGATGCAGTTACAATAAACACCGAGCAGGATGTTGACATTATGTACCATCCCCTGTTTCCCGATAAATCGCTTGCGATAGCAGGTAAAAGGAAAGAACCCCTCCTTCATAAAATCATGGAGGGAGGACGAAGACTGTCACCACCAACTTCACTGAATGAGATTGCCCGGTACAGCACCGAACGACTGAAACTCCTGCCGGAGGAATACAAACGGTTCAATTATCCCCATGTTTACAAGGTGGGAATCAGTGGATTACTTCGCAATGAGCGCGACAGACTTATTTCAGAAAAAGGAGGCTAGTTCCATGAAAACGCTTGTTATTGTTGATGTTCAGAACGATTTTGTACCGGGAGGCGCTCTTGAGGTGCCCCTTGGTGATGAGATAGTAGGAGTGATTAACAAAATCCAGGAACGTTTTGATCTTATAGTGGCAACTCAGGACTGGCACCCTGCAAACCATGTCAGTTTTGCATCGAATCACCGCGGTAAACAACCCTTCGATAAGATCGACCTATATGATGAAGAGCAGGTCCTCTGGCCCGACCATTGTGTTCAGGGAACTCCGGGCGCCATGCTTCACCCTGATCTTGATACAATCAGGTTTTCGGCAATCTTCAGAAAAGGAATGAACCCTGAGGTCGATAGCTACAGCGGCTTCTATGATAACAGGCGGATGGTAAGCACCGGCCTGTCAGGCTACCTGAAGGAAAAAGGAGCAAATGACCTTTATTTCTGCGGACTGGCAGCAGATATCTGCGTCCACTACACCATGCTCGATGCATTGCATGAAGGTTTCTCTGCAACCCTCATCGAAGACGCTTCCCGCCCTCTTGATATCAGCTCGTTCGGAAACCTGAAGAGGCAGATTATGGAGAAGGGTGTAATGATCATCAACAGCTGGGAACTTTAGTCCCGGTTAAGGAATGTGGGGCTAAAGCCCCGGGCGCGGTGGGGTGCCTATACCGTTGGCTTCAGCCAACGGTAACTTTTAAGAATCAGCAGGGGTATTTTTGATTGATCAGACAGAAATTAGCTCTAATGGTAAATCTTCCATAGGAAGATTTTTTGTTACCGTCAGCTGAAGCTGACGGATAAGGGCACCCCTCCTCTCTGGTTAGGGACTTTAGTCCCGGTATAAGTCTTTCTAAACCAGTGCCTTGTATTTCTTCATTATCTCCGAAGTTGACATCACAAAATCCATATACTGGGCATGGCGGTATGGAAGGAGGTTGCCGGAGTTATTCCTCGAAAGTTTGCCCCTTACACTGTTGAGGTTACTATAGCCTTTTGAATCCATCCATTTTTCAATGTCGCCCAGGATTGTCCCGATCACTTCAATCTGGTTGAGGTAAAGCGTGCTTACTACCTGTACGCAATCACTTCCTGCAAGCAGCATTTTAATGACGTCATCGCCCTTGAAGATCCCTGAACTGGCACAGATTGATGCCTTGATATTACCATTAAGAAGACCGGCAAACCTCATTGGCAGCCTCATGTCTTCAGGATGGCTCAGACTGTAGGGGAAGGTGTGTTTTTCAGCATGTATGTCAATGTCGGGCTGGAATAGCCTGTTGAACAGAACAAACCCGTCAGCTCCTGCCTTGTCCATTTCGGCAATCAGCTTCAGCGGATTTGTATAATATGGACTCAGCTTTACCGATACCGGGATGCCGACTGCTGATTTGACATCTTTTACTGTCCGGATGTGCTTCTTTTCCACATCGTCCTTTCCCTCATCCATCTTCTCGGGACCGGTATAAAGGTTCAGCTCAATTGCATCAACGCCGGTTTCCTCAATCTTTTTTGCATATTCAATCCAGGTTTCAGACCTGACTGCGTTGAGGCTGGCAATTACCGGAATGCTGACAGCTTCCTTTGCCCGTTTAAGATTCCAGAGGTGCTCTTCGGGATATGTCAGATCCGATTTCGAATTGGGGAACAGAGTGATCATCTCGGCATTTCTTTCCTCATATTCAGTACGCCTTTCAAACAACTCAAGATTTTCAGCCTGAATCTGTTCTTCAAAAAGCGATTTGTAAACAATGGCGGCAGCACCGGCTTTTTCAAGCCTCTTGAGGTTATCTGTATTTGTCACCATGTTGCTTGCGCCGGCAACGACCGGATTCTTAAGTTCCAGTCCCATGTACTTTATTCGTAAATCAGCCATAACTAGGTATTTTGATTGTTAACTCCGTTAATTTCCGGGATTAATGAATTCCAAAACCGTTTCTGTCTTCCATATGGACAGTTTTCCTTTATTTAACAATCAAGGGGGAAGATTGTTCCCGAAATTGCATTTGAAATTAAGAGCACATTTCAGGATTCGGGTATCTATAACCTGCGGAACGATTTCCCGAACAGAATGAAGACTGTAATTATCTCCAGCCTTCCAAGGATCATTATAAAGCAGAGAGCAATCTTGTTAATTGCTGGTAGCCCCGAAAAGTTGCTCATTGGGCCGACTGTGCCGAACCCCGGACCTATACCAGCCATGCATGTTGCAACCGAGCTTGCTGATGTGAGAGGATCGGCGCCATTCATGGCAATGAAAAGGGTGCCGGCAACAAATACGAAGATATACAGTAAGATAAATGAAAGAATTGAAATGTTTGTTTTTTCATCGATTATCCTTCCATTCAGTTTCAGGGATGGAAAGATATTCGGATGAACCAGCCGGACGAAAGCATTCCTGACGTTTTTAATTACTATCAGATGCCTTGCCATTTTTATGCCGCCACTGGTTGATCCTGTACTTCCTCCGGAAAACATCAGTAAGAATATCAGGATCATCCCGGGCTGGGGCCACAGGATAAAGTCATCATTGGCAAAACCCGTGCAGGTGATTATTGAAATAACCTGGAAATAACCTTCCCTGAATGCTTCTTCAGTATCCCTGGCAGTGTTTACAAGTAGTATTGAAAAGGCTATTGCTCCGGCAAAGATGACTATGGCCAGGTAAAACCAGAATTCCTCGTTATGCTTCACTTTCCTGAAGTTGCTTTTTACAAGGTAGTAGTAAATGACCTGGCTGGTTCCTGCCAGAAACATGAACAGCATTACTATATACTGGCTGTAAGTCGAGAAGTACCCAATGCTGCTGTTTTTTGTTGAAAATCCGCCTGTTGCAATTGTCGCAAACGAATGGCAGACACTGTCAAACAGATTCATGTCGCCGATTGAAAGCAGAATGGTTTCAAGCGCCGTCAATCCGGCGTAAATCATCATAACCCTGAGCGTGATTCCTTTTGCTTTCGGATGTATTTTCTCTTTAAGCGACGATTCCAGGCTGAACATCTGGTATCCGCTGACCTTTAATGAAGGAAGGATAAGTATCACAAGCAGGACTATTCCAAAACCTCCGATCCAGTGAGTAAGGCTTCGCCAGAACAGAATGGACCAGGGCAGAATCTCAACGTCTGTCAGTATTGAAGCTCCGGTTGTTGTGAATCCCGACGTGGATTCGAAAATTGCATCGACGAGCGATGGAATCGATTTGCTTATAATATAGGGAAGGGATCCGAAGAACGCGAATATCATCCAGGCAAGGGTAACAGTCAGGAATGAATCCCTTGATGTCATGCCTGCCGGATCAGCTTTCTTTGTATATATCCTGAGTAAAACTGAAATGATGCCTGTAATGATTGCAGAACCATAAAAGGGAATAACCGGTTCGTCATAAATAAGAGCCACCGGAATACAAACCAGGAAAGCTGTTGTTCCGATAAGAAGAATTGTGCTTAAAACCCTGATAATTAGGACAGGGTGAATTAATTTCATCTGAAATCCCCTTCATTTTACAGCCCCGCAAGTTACCTCCCTGTTTATAAGCGGATCGTAAAAAAATCCTCTTTGAACATAAAGATTTTATAAAGAAATAGGGGATTTTATGTCAGACACCGAACCTGTATCCGATACCTGACTCGGTGATAAGCAATGTTGGAACTGACGGATTGTCTTCGATCTTTTTTCTCAGCTGGGCGATAAATACCCTCAGGTACTGGGTTTGTTCCAGATATCCGAATCCCCAGATCTCCTTGAGTATATGCTGATGTGTCAGCACTCGTCCCTTATTCCTGGCAAGCAGAGCAAGCAATGAAAACTCCGTCGAGGTTAGTTTTATAATTGCACCATTCTTTCGGACGACATGGCTGATTGTGTCGATGCTTAACGAACCGGATTCGAGAACAGGGTTGTCTCCCTTTTCCTTGCTCAGCCTGAGAGCTGCCCGCATTCTGGCAACCAGTTCACCGCTTCTGAACGGCTTTGTCAGGTAATCATTTGCTCCGGAATCCAGAGCTTTTATGATGTCCTCCTCGGCATCCCTTACCGTCAGAATAATAATCGGTTTTGAATACCACTCCCTGAATTTTGACAGCAGTTCAAGTCCATCAATATCAGGTAATCCAAGATCAAGCAGTATAAGGGAAATGTTGTGAGTGGCAGCGGTAACAAGTCCCTCCTTTCCGCTTGCAGCAAAGCAGGTATTAAAACCGTTTGCTGTCAGTGTTATCTCTAAAAGCCGGCGTATCTGCACCTCATCATCGATTATCAGTACGTTTTCAGCCTGATTCATGGTTGGTCATTGTTTATTTCTTCACTGAATGTTTCAGCCGGGATGCTGATTCTGAACATTGCTCCTCCGTCACTTCTGTTTTCGACGGTTATCATCCCCCTGTGCGCTTCAACGAATCCTTTTGCTATCGACAAGCCAAGCCCCGTTCCTCCGGGCTTCGACCCTCCGACCCTGTAAAACTTATTGAAGATTAAAGATATTTCATTTTCCGGGAATCCCGGACCCCTGTCCGTAATCTGAAGATTCAAAAGCCCGTCGGCATAAAAAGCGCTGATCCCGATTTCAGTCGATGGAGGAGCATACTGCGATGCATTGTGGACGAGGTTATACAGCACCTGTTCCATAAGTCCGAAATCGATTCTAACCGGAGGCATGTCTTCGGGTATGTTTACCTGTACCCTGAACCTGCTGAGTTCTTCTTTCAGATTTTCACATACTTCGTTGACAAGGTCATGAACATCGTGCCAGTCGGGGCGGGGCTTGATCCGGCCGCCCTCCAGCCTCGACATGTTCAGCAGGTTTTCAATCAGACGGTTAAGCCTTTCAGATGCTTTCAGTATTTCATTCAGTAATTCAACCCTTATCGCTTCAGGATGCCCGGATGAAAGCAGGGAATCGGAAGCGCCCATGATTGTAGCCACCGGGATCCTTAGTTCATGCGAGATTGAATTGAAAAGAGTTTTGTACAGCTTGTCCGATTCTTCAAGGAACTGAGCTTTATTGGCAGCTGCCGATAAATCCCTGTTAAGCTGGTAGAGAGCATTTGTGCGTTCCTCACGATCGCGGGCAAGCCTTTCCTGCTTCCGGACACGCGTTGTCAGAACACCGTTTATAAGCGCAATTATGAAAAACATTCCAAGCATCAGGATATCCTCGGTTCTTTCTATATGAATAGTATACCTCGGGGGAATGAAGAAAACATCCCAGATAAATGCGCTCAGTGACGCAGCAAGAAAAACCGGTCCTATCCCCAGAAATGTGGCAAGTATGGAAACCATGAACAGAAGGATCAACGATACCGACTGATATCCAAGATATTTTGCAAGAAAATAGCAAATTGCCGAGGTGGCGGCAATAGCTGCGACGGCCAGGGCGTACTGGCTGATCCCTGATTTGAAATTATTCTTTATCATTTCATTTGAAGAACTGTCTCAATACCGTAAACTGATCATTATGCATTAACGAATGTAGATCGTAATACCGGAATGGCAATATTATTTGCGGGAATTTTCAACCCTGTTAACATATCTGCTTGCTCAGATGATATATATCACTTCCGTTAACAGAAATATTAATGTATTGTTGATTGTCTATAGTGAGTAAATAATTCGAAAAGCCATGAGAAGAAACTATTTGTTGTTTATAGGCATTGCGGTCATCCTTGTTTCGCTGTCCCTTCCAGCTTTTTCCCAGTCTCCAAAGAGTAATCCGGACCTTGATGAAAAGGTTCAGAAATTCCTCGACTCCCGGTCCCGGCAGTGGCGTGATATGAACGTCCCCGGTGTTGACGGCAAACTGCTCCACGACATCATTGTAAAAAACAACTATAAAAGCGCCCTTGAGATCGGAACTTCAACCGGACATTCAGGTATCTGGATAGCGTGGGCTCTCAGCAAAACAGGAGGCAAACTGATAACAATCGATATCGACGAAGGCCGTCACAAGGAAGCCCTTCAGAACTTTAAGGAAGCCGGGCTGTCCGATTACATCGATGCCCGCCTGGCCGATGCCCACGTCCTTGTAAAACAGCTCAGGGGGCCATTCGATTTCGTTTTCAGCGATGCCGACAAGGACTGGTACAAGAACTATTTTATCGATGTAGACCCGAAGCTTAAGGCCGGAGGCTGCTTCACCGCACACAATATTTACGAAAGGTCATACGGCTACGGGAGCAGAGGCGGTCAGGGAGCCTTCCTTGATTACGTGAAGAGCCTGCCAAACTATGAAACGACAGTCAACAGCCAGGGTGGCGGAGTGTCGATAAGCTACAAGAAATCGGATAAGTAAGACAAAAACATATCGTTTCAGGTAAAAAACTTGTCGAATATCATATGGTTTTTTATCGTTATTCGATAAAAATTCGTATGTTTTTTCATTGTTCTGACATGTTGTAATCATTATTCTGTCAGTTATCCGGAGTTTTCCTACATTTGATTTGGAATAGAACGACTATTGGTAATTATGAATAAAATTATCAATTTTAATTTTTATACCCACATCCTTTCCGTCCCGATAGCTATCTGGAGTTATTGGCATCCCCCAGGGGGTAGGAGCCGGCAAAGCTTTTCCCCCTTGGGGGAAACGGGAAAGGGGGTCAAATTGAATAATAATACACCGGTAAAATGAACAGAAATCTCAGCTTAGTACTGCTCATCGCCTGCATCGGTTTGCTGACAGGTGAAGCTTCAGCCCAGAAGAACGTGATCCGTCCGGCGGAGGTATGGCCCGACACTGACGGTAACCATATTCAGGCCCATGGCGGAGGTATCATCCGGATTGGGAAGAAATACTACTGGTATGGCGAACAGAGACGTCAGGGACTCGATCCGGAGTACAGGTATGTAAGCTGTTACTCCTCGAAAGACCTTGTCAACTGGAAATTCATGGGGGATGCCCTGAAGATGAAGGATCCCGACAGCATCGGCCGATCCTGGGTGCTTGAGCGTCCCAAGGTGTTTTACAATTCAAAAACCGGGAAATATGTAATGTACATGCATCTTGACGGACCGAGAGGCGGCGGATCGGGCTATCTCTACGCCCGGGTGGGAGTTGCTGTAAGTGACAAGCCCACAGGTCCGTTCGAATATTTAAGGTCGTTCAGGCCGCTGGGATTTGAGAGCCGCGATATCGGCCAGTTCATCGACGATGACGGTACAGCTTACCTGATCTTCGAAGACAGGCCAAACGGATTTCATATCGCCAGACTTTCAGAGGATTACCTCGACGTTGAAAAAGACATGTGCCTGCTGAAGGCTCCGATCGAGGGAGGCGCAATAGTCCATTACAGAGGTCTGTACTATGTGCTGGGTTCGGCGCTGACAGGATGGTCGCCCAATCCCAACAAGTATGCGACAGCTGAAAGCCTCGAGGGACCATGGAGCGAATTCCGCGATGTGGCTCCCCCTGAAACCAAAACCTATGGATCACAGTCGACAATGCTGCTGAAGGTAGCCGGGAAGAAAGACACAACTGTCATTTTCATGGGGGACATGTGGAAACCAAAAACCCAGTGGGACTCGAGATATCTTTGGATGCCCGTTGAAATAGGCGATGGCAAACTCTGGCTTCCGGAGCCGAAACCGTGGACAATCAATGTAAAGACAGGAGAACATAGGGTGATTGAGAAAAAAGGAGAATGAGAAGGGGAGAGGTGTGAGTTTTGAGGTGTGCCTCCATGGTTGAATGAACCCCCTTTAGGGGGCAGGGGGTAAAAGATGTGGAGGTAAAGCCCCCCGCCATTATTCCAGCCTGATCATCTCCGACGGTCTGTTCCTGTTCAATATCGTAATCTTCTGATTGCCGTTCAGGGAGATACCTTTCTCTGAAAGGGTCCGGTGCAGGGTATGAAGCACCTTATCGGGGGTGTTGTTGTTTATGCTCAGATGGGCCAGGCAGATTACCTTGAGGTCATCATTAATGATGTCAGCCAGGAATGACGATGCCTGATGATTCCCCAGATGACCGTGGTCGGACTTTATCCTTGATTTGAGAAAATACGGATACGGACCCCCGGCAAGCATTTCTTCATCGTAGTTTGATTCTATTACAAGCAGGTTAGCAGACCTGATATATGGTGCCGACGTCTCACAGATGTGTCCCAGGTCGGTGGCTATTGTTATATTCCTGCCTTCGCGGGAAATACGATATCCTACCGTTTCGGGTGCATCGTGACAAACAGGAAAAGCCTCAATGTCAAAACCTGCAATGCTGAACCCGCTTCCCGCAGTTATCTCCCGGATACAGTCGGATGTGATCCGCGTACGGGGCGAAAGTATACTTCTCCAGACCGCAGCTGTGGTGAAAGCCGGAATCCCGTTCCTCCTTGTCAGAACCTCCAGTCCCTTTATGTGATCCGAGTGATTATGGGTTATCAGAATCCCCATGATGGTTTCAATCGGGATTCCCAGATCCCTGAGAAACTTCCTGATTGATGTGGCCGATATGCCGGCATCAATAAGTATCCCCTGCGACCCGTTGCCCAGGTAGTAGCAATTGCCGCTCGATCCGCTGCTAAGACTGCAAAAATTAATGTTCATCAGGAATTAATTCGACGGAGCCAAAGGTAAAAAATAAATTTTCACCTTTCAGGGAATTTCAAAATCCGGGTGTTATTCCAGGAACCTGCAGGCAGGTATGAAGACTTTCTCAAAACCGGCATCAACTTCTGCAGACTTCCCGTTATCAAAGATCGGGAAGGGCTTCTCATGGGTATAATCGAACGGGAAATCCTTTACCTCAACATGGAACCCGTCCCGCAGGGTTTCAAGAACTCCGACGGGAGGGACCACCTTGTCGCCGGTAAGCGCTATCGCAAACGTCCTGTCGCGGATCGCTGCAAGCGACTTTTCCCTTTGAAGCCTGAAACGCGCCGGGTCGAGCATTGAGCGGAAGGCCATTCCGAGAGGCCCCGAAACAATCCGCCCGAGAAGCGAACCTTTCCTCCCGATCTCTTTCTCGAAATCATCCCTGTAATAGCGGCAGGTATTTTCGAAAGCCAGTTTGTCCATTATATGCTTCGATTCAGGATTCATCCTTCCGAAAACCGATCCCCCGCAAAACATGAAAAGCTTAGTGTCGGAAAAGAGCCCCCACGGATCAGCCATAAGCATTATCTCCGAAAGAAAAGCCCCGATTGAATAGGAAAAGATGTTTATTTTGTCTGTGGCCGGTACAACCGGATGACTGCCTTCCCTTATCTGACTTACCAGCCTTGCTATATCATTGACAGTCTGGTACCCCGACCTTAAAAGTCTCCGGGGATCATCGGCAAGCCGTCTGCTTAAGGCATGATTGGCAAAGGAGGAATTCCTTATTTCTCCCATGGCCGGAATCCTTTCCCTGATCAGCCTGAGCATGGCCCGCGGATCCTTCCACGAAACCGGAGCCCTGTTTATGTGAAATGAGATGGGAAAAAGAATTACATAACTGCCGGTTTCTGCAGCAAGGTAATAAGCCCATGCAAGATACTTGTCCCAGAATCTTTCATTCAGGCCGTGAAGCAGCAGAATGACCTTGTTTCCTTCTGAGCCCGGAACAAAAACCGGATATGAAAACTCGGTGTTCTCCTTTATCGACCAGTCTTCCCCGCTGAACTGATCACCCGGCATCCCGTCCGATACAAAGGCGGTGTTGATTATGCTTATTCCCGATCCGTTGATTGGGATTTCTCCGGCGCCCGGATCGAACAACGAGCCAAGGCTTGTCTGAAGTGCAGTGAATCCCATGAGAACGCTTTTTAATTGTTTGACGGCTCAAAGGAATCCATAGCAATTGAAGCCGTCAAAAATATGTGCCGGCTGTCCCATGAGTGTGACTAAAATCAAAAGGGCGGGATGAAAATATCAAATGAGTGACGAAATCCGGTATGGATTCCGGAGCTCCAGGTGGGAAATTCGTTGAGAAAAATAAAAAGGTTACTTTTGCTGAAGAAAGAAAAATTCAATGCCGGATTTGCAGAAGCCGATAGCACTTTACCTGATTGAGAAAAGGAACATTATCAACCTTATTCTCTTCACGGCTCTGTTCGCGCTTGTGTTTATAAACATATATTCACCGTTCGGGGCAGATGAATGGTTCAGCCTGACAAAATTCCAGTTTTTTTCCTATTCCAGCCTTGTTATCCTTGCTGGCGTGCTGGTGGTTGTTGTAAGCCGGGTAATTATGTACCAGGTTTGCAAAAGGAGAATAATCAACCTTGGACAGTTTTATATATGGATCGCAGCAGAAGTGCTGGCAATGGCTCTCTTCTATTCGATTTTCGAGAAGTTCGTTCTGAACGACGTCAGGGAATTCGTTTATCTTGTGAAAATGTCGGCCCGGAACACCGCACTGGTCCTTCTCCTTCCGTATTCGGTTGCATGGCTTTATCTTTCGGGGCGCGACAAGAAGGAACAGATAAGGATACTCGAGGGATTGTCAACCGATCCCACTCCCGGCATGATCCCCTTTTACGATGACAAATCGGTTCTCAAGCTGTCGGTTAAGAAAGAAAGCCTGCTATATCTCGAAGCAACGGAGAACTATATAACCGTATGTTACCTCAACAAGGGGAAAGTGTCAAAATACCTTCTGAGGGCGACAATGAAAAGAATGGAGGAAAGCTTCGCGGGAACAGGTATAATCAGGTGTCACCGATCCTATATGGTCAATTTCGAAAAGGTAAAGGTGATCCGCAGGGACAAGGACAACCTGAAGCTGGAACTCGATCACCCTGATGTGACGGATATCCCGCTCTCAAAAACCTATCTTCAGAATGTCATGCAGTCATTTGCCAAATACAGCGAATAGCGGAATCTAAAACGGCAACCAGCAACATTTCCTGGCTTTTATTTGTTTCGAAGCAATCGCCCCGGCCTTCTCCTTCACTTTTTTGCGATTTTTGAAGACCATCCAACCCGACAGTATTATCAATATGCTTGTTATCATTCAGACTTTATATGTGTTATTACATAATAACAGACAACAAGCTCTTTTGTTTTATTCCATCGTGTCGTGAATATCTTATTGTCAGGCTGTTTTCCTGTACCTGTTGATGGCAAGAGTCGTGAAAATAACCGCGATTGCAGTAAGGGCGAATAAATCTCCCCTGATATCACTCAGAGTCGATCCCTTTAACATTATCATCCTGTTTATTCTCATCAGGTAGGCCACGGGATTTGCCATGTCGATCTTCTGTGCCCACCCCGGCATGCTTTCGAGGGGAGTGAAGATCCCGCTCATAAGAATGAAGATTATCATGAAGAAAAATGCCACAAACATGAACTGCTGCTGGGTTCCCGACATGGTGGATACGAAAAGCGCAAGCCCAAGGGCTGCAACAAGGAAGATGGCTGAGCCCAGAAACAACAGCAGAATGCTGCCCTCAAACGGGATGTCAAATACAAGTTTTCCAACAGTAAGCCCGATTGCAAGATCAATAAGCCCGATCACAAGGAAGGGAACCATCTTTGCAGTTATAAACTGGTATTTTCTTACAGGTGTTACATTTATCTGCTCAATGGTGCCGACTTCCTTTTCCTTTACCATATTCAGGCCGGCAAGTACAAAACCTATTGCTGCAACCAGGATTCCCAGTATTCCGGGGAGCATGTAGTGCTTGTAATTGAGCATCTCGTTATACCAGTAGCGGTGGGTGATACCTATGGTAGCCATGGCATTGGCCGCTGCGGGATTGCCCGCTTTTGCAATATCCAGGTTATAATCGCGGATGACACCCGACAGATAAGCCCACGACAACTGGGCCGTCATCGAATTGATGGCGTTGACCGAAGCCATCACTTTCGCCGGTCTTCCGGTACCGAGGTCTTTTCCGAAGCCGGTCGGGATCTGAAGGACGATGTCGGCCTTATCGCTGTAAAGCAGTTCGTTGGCCTCTTTTTCGGATGATGTCGACTGAAGTATCCTGAAAAATGGTGAGCCGTCGAGCTTGCTTATCAGTCCGCGCGATTCCGACGTCATGTCGTTGTCGATGATGCACAGCCCTGCTGATTTTATTTCAAAGGTAATTGCAGGCACGAGGATGAGCATTTGAATTATGGGGATCCCGAAGATGGCCTTCCCGATGAACTTGTCACGGAAGATCTGAAGGAACTCTTTCTTTATCAGGTAAAGTATTGTACGCATTATTTTGTGTCCGCTAATTTTATAAACCCCTTTTCCCCTTTATCCTTACTGCAGCCTTATCCTGAATTTCTTGATTGCAAGCGCTATTAAGATAATAGTCATGAAAGCCAGGATCAGGGTTTCCTTCCATACATGGGCAAACCCCGCACCCTTGATCATTATATTCTTGATTATCACAATAAAATACCTTGGCGGCAGAATGGCACTTACCCAGTTGTATATCGCCGGCATATTTTCGATAGGGAAAATGAATCCCGAAAGCAGCACAGTCGGCAGCATCATCCCGACCAATGAAATGAAGATAGCCTGCTGCATTGTTTTCGACACTGCCGAAATGAGGATGCCTATGGAAAGCGAAAGCAGGATATACAGCATGCTCTCGGCAAGCAGCAGAATGAGGCTTCCTTTAACGGGCATGCCAAAAACCAGCCTCGAAAGGACCAGTATAGTTACTACATTCACAAATGACAGGAAGAAATATGGGGTCACTTTCCCGAGAATTATCTGGACAGGTTTCAGCGGTGAAACCAGCAGCACTTCCATTGTCCCGAATTCCTTCTCCCTAGTCAGGGTGATTGATGTCATCAGGGCGCATATAAGTATCATTATCATTGTAATCACCCCCGGAACAAACATGAACTGGCTCTTGAGGGACGGATTGTAGAACATCCTGACTTCCGGCACTATTACGGGCACAGACGCCTGGCCTGCCGGCATAATTTGCTGGTTGTACCCGGATATGATCGCTGTGGCATAATTGGTTACAAGCGTGGCCATATTGGGCTCCGATCCGTCAGCTATAATGCTCATCCTGGCGTTTTTACCGGCTTCCAGATCCCTTCCGAAATCTTCCCCGAAAATTATCACCGCCTTTGCCTTTCCGCTTCTGAGAATCATGTCGATATCCTGATAGCTTGACAGATCAGCGGCCTTTCTGAAAAATCCGGATGAACATATCTTATCCGTGAGTTCAGTGCTTACATCATCCTTTGAGAGATCAAGGAAGGCAAGGCTCGCGTTTTTGAGATCGGTGCTCACCACATATCCGAAAAGGATTATCATCACGGCAGGAAGCCCGAACAATATTATGAGGGTTCTGACATCCCTGAATATGTGGATGAACTCTTTTCTTACAAATCCTAAAAATCTCCTCATACTTCTCTGTTGTTGTCAGCCGTTTCAGACTCTTTTTCGTGTTTCATGCCCGGCCTTGCTATTTTCACAAAGACTTCCTCAACCGATTCTGCATCATATTGCTTCTTAAGCTCAGCCGGGGTGTCGATTGCAACTATCCTTCCTTCATTCATGATCGATACCCGGTCGCAGTATTCGGCCTCGTCCATGTAGTGGGTGGTTACAAAGACAGTGATCCCCCGTGCAGCCGTTTCGTATATCATTTCCCAGAACTGCCTGCGTGTTATGGGGTCGACTCCTCCTGTGGGTTCATCGAGGAAGACTATCCGGGGTTCATGAAAAACGGCAACTGAAAAGGCAAGCTTCTGCTTTAGTCCGAGCGGGAGGGATGAGATCAGCCTGTCGCCGTACTCCTTGAAATTCAGCCTTTCGAGAAGCTGATTTGTCCTTTCCCTTATCAGAGCCTTGCCGAGGCCATAGATGCCGCCGTAAAGCATAATGTTTTCCCTGATTGTCAGATCGTCGTACAGCGAAAACTTCTGGCACATGTACCCGATGTTCTTTTTTATCTCCTCCGGCTGGCGGCGGGCATCGAACCCTGCCACAATTACTTCGCCTGATGTCGGTTCCGACAGGCCCGTAAGTATCCTGATGGCAGTAGTCTTACCGGCTCCGTTGGCCCCGAGAAAACCGAATATCTCGCCTTCGTACACCTCGAAGCTGAGGTTGTCGTTTGCAACGAAACTTCCGAACTTCTTTACGAGGTTTCTTACCTTTATTACCGGGTTGCGAGTCATAGCTTCCTTGTTTCTTCCTTCCCCATCAGCTCCAGGAACCTGTCTTCGATTCCGGCTTCAGTTTCATTTATTACGGCATCGGTTATCCCGTTTTTCTCCAGGAACTCAGATAATGCCTTATCGGGTTTTTCTTCCTGGAAAGTGACATGTATCGAATCGCCGAAAGGATAAACGCTCAAAGTTCCGGGGTACTGCCTGAGGGCAATAAGCAGCCTGTATTTGTCTGCGGCTTTTGCACTGAACAATCTGCGGGAGAATCCGTCCCTTATGTTCTGAGGCTTGTCGATTGTCATTATCTGCCCGGCCTGGATAAGCGCAACCCTGTCGCACCTGATTGCCTCATCCATGTAGGGAGTCGACACTACTATGGTGATATCATGCTGCCGCAGCTTCCTGAGCATCTCCCAGAATTCGGTACGCGACACTGCATCGACACCGGTGGTGGGTTCATCCAGGACAAGGAGCCGCGGCCTGTGGATCAGTGCACAGGAGAGTGCAAGCTTCTGTTTCATCCCACCGGAGAGCTTTCCGGCAAGCCTTTCTTTGAATGGTTCGATATGGGAATAGATATCACTTATAAGCTCATAGTTATCTTCCACTCTGGTGCCGAAGACCGATGCGTAAAAGTTAAGGTTCTCCTCCACTGTCAGATCGAGGTAAAGGCTGAACCGCCCCGGCATGTATCCTATGTTTTCACGCAGCTTTTTAAATCCCTTTGTGCTGTCGTGACCGAGGATTGTCATGGTACCCCGGTCGGGAAGGAGCAGAGTGGTTATTATCCGGAAAAGTGTTGTCTTACCTGCACCGTCGGGACCGATGAAACCAAATATCTCACCTTCGTTTACATCAAAGGAGATATCCTTCAGAGCCTCAGTGTCCCCGAAATTCTTCCAGATTCCCGATGATTCAATTGCTTTCCGCATCTTTTCAGAAAATGACTTCTCCGGGCATTCCCGACTTCATTGTACCGTCATTGTTTACATCAATTGTAACCGCATAAACCAGAGTAACCCTTTCTTCCTTGGTCTGGATTATTTTTGGTGTGAACTCTGCCTTGCCAGAAACATAGCTTATCCTGCCCGGAAAGGTCTTATAGCCTTTTTCGCCTTCATCGACTCTTACGGTGCATTCACTGCCAATCTTCAGACCTCCAAGCTGAGCGCCGCTTACATACACTTTCAGCTTCATCACCGCAAGGTCGGCAACCTTTACGAGAGGCCTGCCAGCCGCAGTAAGCTCACCGGCTTCGGCATATTTTTCAATCACTGTTCCTTTCAGCGGACTCCTGACACTACTCCTCGAGAGCTGCTCGCTGAGAGTGGCCTTTTTTGATTCATAAACCGACAGCTCTGCTGCAATTGAAGCCTTCTGGGTGTTGTTGGCAGCTATCTGCTTTTCAAGCACCGCAACCTGCCCCGCGAGATCATCATATTGCTTTTTTGTGGCAGCATCATCCTTCAGCATGTTTTCAATCCTGGCTATGTTGACTTTCAGATTTTCTATCTGCTGGCTGAGAATCTCATTCTGGGCATTTATTGAGCCGATCTTTGTCCTGACTCCTCTCATGCCCGCGTTGATCTCATTAAGCTGAAGGTGGAAAAGAGTGGTGTCAATCAGTGCAATTTCTGCTTCTTCCTCAATCTCAGTCCCTTCCGTGGCCGTGAATGTGAGAATGCGTCCGCTTGTCTCGGATGAGACGGTGACTTCTGTGGCTTCAAAAGTCCCGAAGGCATCAGCTTCGCCTGATTTATTTTTGCAGCCTGCAACAAGAACCACGGCGATGATAATTAGTGTAGAGGGTTTCATTTTTATCTTATTAGAGATTTTATTTATAAATCATTCTGTTTCCTTCCCGCTTATGTTATAGTAATCCGCCTGGGCCATTGCCAGGTTTATTCTGTGTATCTCATGGTTTATAAGAACCTGCTTTTCAGCTGTGATCTCATTGAGGAGATCGGTGGCGGTTATTGTCCCGTTTTCGTACTGCGATTCGGCGGAAACAGTTATCCTTTTCCTGAGACTTATCAGTTCGAGATCGGTTTCAAGAAGCGCGCTGAGGCTTGATATTTCAGCCTTTTTTGCTTCAAGCATCCTGGAGAGGTTGTCGGTAAGGTCGGTCTGACGGTTTTCGATTATCACGTGTTGCAGGCCTATTATCTGTTTTTCTGTTTTTGCCTTGTTCCAGTCGAAGATGTTCCATTTGATCCCTGCTCCCAGAATATAATAAGGTGCGAATTCATCCCTGAAGAAGTTGTTGCCGGGAGGATTTCCGTAGCCCAGGGTTGCAAACCCGAATGCCTTTGGCATCCTGCGGCTGCTTATTACCTGCAGGCTTGCATCGAGCTGGTCCTTTCTGAGGTCGAATATCTCGAGCTCGGGCCTGCTTATCACATCCGTTGTATCGGTTTCGAAAGCTGGCATCACCAGTTCCGACGAAGGATCAATTTCCGTGGCCGTGAGTCCCGACAGGATCCTGAGAAGCGACTCCCTGCGTATGTGGTTCTCCCTTATCTGCTGTTCAAGCTTTATCTTCTCGGTTGTCATTACATCGATATCCGTCCGGAGTATCACGCCGTTTTCAACGCCCGACTGCATCGAGGCAATCCGTTTGGTGACGATAGCCAGGTAATTGTTGAGAAGTTCCTCCTGCCTGTCGAGCAGGAGAAGGTTGAAATAATAAGTGTTGATCTGACTCCTGATTTTATACAGATCGGTCTCGGCCTGCTTTTCATTTATAAGGAGATCGGCTTTCTCAATGGCACGTGCACCTTTTATGGCTCCTCCGTCGTAAATCACCTGGTTAATGTCGACGTTAACCTTGTACTGCTCATGAGGCAGGGGTTTGATTGCATCTTCAATCCCCGGTATCGGTAAAGATCCGAGGGAATTGCCTATGTCGATCACCTCCGAGTTGTATACAAGGTTGCCGGATGCATCAAGAGTCGGCAGCCATGCCCTGGAGAGATTCTTGTCCTTAAGCTCCCAGATCCGGCGGTACGAGTCTTTTTCCCCGGCCAGTGCGCTTGCGGTTTCCGCCTTTGCGTAGCAGTCCCCGAGAGTAAGTGTTAGCCCGTTCTGCCCTTCTGCAATCCACGGGATTATCAGAACGATGAATGCGAGTGTTATCCTGTTCATATATTCTTCCTTTTTCCTTTATTGCCTGTTGTTTGTTGCGCTTTGACAAGCAGATCACCCTTATGCGGAGAAGTTTTTTCCAGGTGTTGCCTTTTCTCGTTTTAACCGGTGTCCGATCCTTTTAATGCCCTGATTACAAAGTCGGCAGCAAAAGCCTTTCTTTTTTCCAGGTAATCGCTGAAATCATTACCGGTTTTTTCGAATATTACTTCCATTATTCCCCGTGCTGCAAAGGGGAAGATGCTTATTGACGCAATTGATGTCATCAGCTGGGGCATAATCTCCCGTGTGATATTGTATTTTTTAAGTTCTTCATGATGTTGTTTCTCGAGGATGTTCCATAAATCATTGATATTGAACCTCTGGATCAGCTTCTTTATCCTGTCGGGATTCCGGTTTACCTCATTTAAAATGAATGCGGGAAGACGGGGATTCTTCTGAAGAAATGAGATATGCTCCCTGAAGAAGAACCTTATTTTTTCCTCCAGAGTGGCTTTTTCGTCGAAAACAAGTGAAAACCTGCTGAACATCACAGTGGCCATCTTATCAAACACAGCTTCGAAAAGGTGCTCTTTGGTACGGTAATAATAATGAAGCAGTGCTTTGTTGATCCCGGCATGATTGGCTATATCCTGCATCCTGGCTCCGTCCATGCCTTTTTCAATGAATATCTCGGTGGCCGATTCGAAGATCCTGTCCTCTGTCTGTTTTTCAGCTTCTGTCATTGATATTGACCATTTGATTAAACTTTCGGGATGAACCATATGGTTTAACCGAATGGTCAAAAGTAAAACGGATTTTTTATATGTGCAAATTTTTTTATGATTTTTTATGTAATTCCTACTACCGGTTTTGTTCTGTTTTTACCCCCTTCCCTAACCTTCCCCCAGGGGGGAAGGGGCCTGGTAGATTCTGCAAAAGGAGGGAAGAAATGCGAATTTCAACATTTGGTAAACGAAAATGAACATAAGGCAGGGCTTTTCACCCCTGCAGGATCCCAAAAACAATCTCATTATTCTCATTTCCCAAATATCCCCTAAAAAGTGCAGGAGTTTTCAATGGAGGAATCATTTCCCCCGTGGGGGAAATAAGAAAGGGGGTAAGTGAGATGTTGCAACAAGAAAGGGGGAAAATGCAATGTGTCCAGAAGAAAAAGGGATTAACGTGAAAGGAACCTCCGGGAATTGTAGGTGAAACAGTCAGGAAGTAAGTGTAACTTCAGAACAACTCGTCCGTTGTCAGATATTTTTCTCCCGAGTCGTAATTGAACATAAGAATGGTTGATCCTTTCTGAAGAGAGTCTCTTTTCTGATGAACCGCTGCCAGTGCTGCTCCGGTTGATATCCCCACGAACAAACCCTCTTCCCTTGCAGCTCTTCTGGTGAAAGAATAGGCTTCTTCCCTGCTTATCCTGATTACTTCGTCAATCAGCCGGGTGTCGAGTATGGAGGGTACGAATCCCGGACCTATTCCCTGAATCGGGTGGGGGCCGGGCGAACCTCCGCTCAGAACGGGTGACTGTTCGGGTTCCACGGCGAATACCTTTATTTGCGGGAATCTTTGTTTCAGGATACCGGCGCATCCTGTAAGGTGGCCTCCTGTCCCAACACATGCAAACATGTAGTCGAGCCCGTCGGGAAAGTCACTTAGTATTTCCTGTGCCGTTGTTTTCAGATGAATGGCAGGATTGGCCGGATTGTCAAACTGCATTGGTATCCACGAGCCGGGTATCTCCGATTTAAGCTTGTAAGCCCTTTCAATTGCTCCCTTCATCCCTTCTTCCCTCGGCGTCAGTTCGAACTCCGCCCCGTAGGCGCTCATTATCTTTCTTCTTTCAACCGACATTGACTCAGGCATTACAAGTATGACCCTGTATTTCCTGCAGGCCGCAACCATTGCCAGCCCGATACCGGTATTTCCCGATGTCGGTTCAATTATCACGCTTCCCGGTTTCAGCACTCCGCTTTTCTCGGCATCATCGATCATCGACAACGCAATGCGGTCCTTGATGCTGCCTCCCGGGTTTGCCTTCTCAAGCTTGATCCAAACACTGAGCGAGGGATCAAAAAGCCTGTTTATCTTTACAACCGGGGTGTTTCCTATAAGATCGAGTACTGAATCTGCTTTCATAATTATCCTCTGGTGAACTAAATAATAAAATTGATTGGTTCCCTGAAACTATTTGCGTCCCTGACCACTATCTGGCTCTTGTGATAGACAACCGAAAAGGGGGCAACGCTTTCTGTGAGCCATACATTTCCGCCGATTATGCTGTTCCTTCCCACCACTGTTTCTCCTCCAAGGATAGTGCTCCCAGCATAGAGGATCACATTGTCGCCTATTGTAGGGTGACGCTTCCTTGCTGCCTTTCCCTTGTTTACACTCAATGCCCCGAGGGTTACTCCCTGGTAAAGCTTTACATTGTTCCCTATCTCTGTTGTCTCCCCGATAACTATCCCTGTTCCGTGGTCAATCGAAAACGGGCTTCCGATCCTGGCCCCTGGATGGATGTCAATACCCGTTTCCCTGTGCGCATACTCGGTTATCATCCTTGGCAGCAGAGGCACACCGTAACCTGCAAGAGAGTGGGCGATCCTGTAGCAAAATATGGCAAAAAAGCCGGGATATACCGCTACAACCTCTATCAGCTGTGTTGCTGCCGGGTCGGATTCAAGAATGAACTCAGCATCGCGGAGAAGGGTCTTTTTCAGTTCCGGAAGGATTTCAAGGAAATCAGCCGTAATCTTCTCCTTTTCGTCAGCCAGGCTGTCGAGAGCCAGAAGCAGATGCTCCCTTGCCGAGCCATCCCTGTCGTGAGGTTCCGCTTCAGCCATCTTTTCTCCGAATGGGAACATCAGTTTGAATGTGGTCCTGACAAACCGTACAACGGCCTTGTTGTCGGGTATCCACGCTTTACGTTTAGTCAATTTTCCCTGATTTTATTTACAATTATACATCAGTTTGGATAAGGTGTTCGCAAAGTTATATAAAATGAGGCAACGAGATTGAATTTTATCTCTGACATACCAGATGATTATTAAATCCTTAATTTTGGTTGAGAATAATATTCCGTTCTGCCGGCACGTCTTAAACTGCTTTGTATGTCACAGGTAATTATCGGTGTTCACGGACTGGGGAACAAGCCTCCCGCACCCCTCCTTGAACAATGGTGGAAATCTTCAATGAAAGAGGGTCTGAGACTTGGAAAATATGGAGTCAGCCTTCCTTTGTTCGAGATGGCTCCATGGTCCGACATAATCCACAAAACTTCCCAGGACCCATCGGTGAAGGATCCGGAAAGTCCTTATTTCATTGATGAGAAATACACCGAAGCCCAACCTGATTTTCATTCGGGCGACAATGGTACCCGGAAGAAGGTAGTCGATTTCATTGGCCGCCAGATGAACAGGGTTTTCCTGAACGAGGACCTGACGCTTAATTACTCTTTTATAACCGATGCAATCATCAGCAGGTATTTCAGGGACCTCGAGATTTATTATTCCGACAAACCCTTTGAATCGGATGGAGGATCGGCAACATACAGGGAATTAATAAGGAAGAGACTCCTGGATAAACTGATTGAACACAGGAACGATGATATAATGCTTATCGGACATTCAATGGGCTCCATAATAGCCTTTGATGTGCTTACATTCATGGCTCCGGAAATCAGGATCAATACTCTTGTTACAATGGGTTCGCCCCTGGGTCTGCCGGTTGTGATAAGCAAGATTGCTGCAGAGATGAGGCAGAAAGGCATAAGCGATACCAGGCTGAAATCACCTCCGGGGGTAACAGGAAACTGGTACAACTATTCCGACATCCTCGATACAGTTGCCTTTAATTACCGGCTGGCTGACTATTATAATGAGAACAGATCCGGTGTTAAACCGGTTGATCATCTTGTTGTAAACGACTATGAATCAAACAAGGTAAGGAATCCCCACAAGGCCTACGGATACCTTCGGACTCCCCGGTTCACTGCCGTCCTGAATGAATTCATATCCACAGGAAAATTATCCGTAAAAGAGAGAATTATGCGCTGGATTCAGAGAACCCTGTCTCCATTCCGTGCATCTCCGATCCTGAATACAGACTAAAGCCTGTTTCCCGGAACACATGAAAGACCGGCCGTACTGCTCAGCCTGTTACTGGCATTTCAGATTTGTCCTTTTAGCTTTTGAGGGTTCTGCAAAAGGTCCGAACATTGCACTCTTGAATGAAGCACAGGCTTCAGCAGTCTGACCTTTTCCTTCCTGGCCGAGACCAAGCTGGAAATAGAACTTGGCTTTTGCATCTGCAGCTCCTGTTTCCAGGGCAAGACCTTTCTGTGCATATTCGATTCCGCTGTCAAACGACTTCTTTTTGTTGTAAACATCTGCAAAGAAGTAGAAGAGATCCTTGTCTTCCCCGTATTTTGCAGCTTTGGTCAGCAGCACGATTGCCTCATCGAGATTGTCGGCCTGGTTTGCCTGCGATCCGGAAGCACGGAAATACTCAAGCGCAAGAGTCGAAGCCTGCTTTGACATCTGGTCGTCCTTACCTGCCTCGAGCTTGGAAAGGAACAGATCAATAGTCTCTTCGAAGGCTGCTGAGTTGTTCTGACTCCTGTAGATCAGGGCTTTGTTGTAAATTGCATTGCTGTAGTCGGGATTGATTGCAAGAAGGCTGTCGAATGCAAGAATAGCCTTGTCATAATCCTTCGCTGTAAATAATTCAGTACCCATTTTGTTGTAGGCCTGCACCATTATTTTTGATGCATTGTCCTTGCCAGCCGCATTGTTATATTTCTCGGCAGCAGCAGCTGCCATTTTTGCTGCCTTAATGATTTCGTCAGTTGGCTTATTTTCCTTTATTGCATTGTTGGCCGCCCTTACATACAACCCGGGGAGCACCTGAACGGCTTTTGCTTTCAGATCATCGGCCGATTCACCCACCTTTTCCGACATCGTCACCACATTTTCGAATGCGGCTATTGCAGCCTGAACATCAGTCTGAAGCACCTTTGCTCCTTCATTATAGAATTTTATAACATCATTTCTTTCCTGTCCGTTCAACATCGAAACCGCCGCAAAAGCAACCAGGAAAAGCCCTGCAAATTTTTTCATAATTTTTTCATTCATCTTTCTTACAGATTATCAGGTTAATACATCATTTTATTAATTAAGGCGTATAAAATTAAAAAAATTCTCAAATTTTCCACTGTCTATATGACAAGTATGGTGAATAATTTGTTTAAACGATGAAAGAAAATGACAGGAGCCTGGGCTGACTAATTGATGTTGGTGCAGAAGAACAACCTCTATTTTCTCGCTCCCAAATTATCTGTTCCTCCCACACCGTTTATATTGTGCAGTCCGGGGATGCGGGATTATCCCCCCTTCCCAACCGTTATGATTACCCCCTTCCCAGCCTTCCCCCAGGGGGGAAGGAGCCGGCAAGCTTTTCTCCCTGGGATAAACGGAGAAGATTGTATATTCAAAGGCAGGTGCGATTGATCAAGAAGCTTTTCCCCCTTGGGGAAACGGGAAAGGGGGTCAAGAAAACAGAAAATGACATCTGAAATGAAGTAGTATCTTGTTAATTTTTGTTGTTCGCACCCCTGAAATATTTTAGGGATGAGCGCAGCCCGTCTTTATGGCTTCGTTTGCGGAGTCTTAGCCCCCCTTGGGGGCTTGGGGGTGGATTTCAGAGGCAAGAATCAACGGATCATTATTCGTTATAACCGATATTCATTTTTTTATTGGTACAAAATTTGATTGCATCCTTTGATATTGAAATTATTTTGCCCTGAAAATTAGGGATCTATAAAGTTTGGGAATTTTATATTAATTTTGGAACCTGTCAATAAAGCCCTCTGTAAACGATGAAAAAGCTGAATTTCCTCTATATTGCCTTTCTCCTGGTTCTGATGATTCCGGGTGGATGCAAAAAGGATCCCGAGCCTCCTGTTGTAATCGAAGAAGCTTCCGATGAAAAAAAATTCATCTACGACGGTCTTTCCACTTACTATTTCTGGGAGAAACAGGTTCCGGCACTCACAAAATCACTCTATGAATCGAACAAGGACAGCCTGAACGCTTTTCTTAATAAATATGCCGACCCGGAGGATCTCTTTTACAGTCTTCTTTACAAATACCAGGAGGTCGACAGATTTTCGTTCGTTGTCGACGATTATGCCGAACTCGACGACTGGCTGGCCGGTATCTCAGAGACCGTCGGGATGAATTTCCAGCTCTACTATATCGACGATGCCAGCAACAAGCTTGTCGGTGTAATAAGATATGTGTTTAAGGATTCCCCGGCCGACCTTGCAGGACTGAAACGCGGCGACATATTCACTCAAATAAACAACCAGCAGCTTACTGATGACAACTACCAGTCGCTCCTGTTCACAAACGTCAGCTATACTATGGGTTTTGCCGACTATAACGGCACCGGCTTTATTTCAAACGGCCGCACTGTACCGCTTACTGCAATTGATCTGATGGAAAATCCCATCTATCTCAATACAATACTCGATGTGGACGGGATAAAGGTAGGCTACCTTGTCTATAACGGCTTTAGCAACTCCTTCGATGTCAGGATTAACACAAACTATGATATTGCCCTCAATAATGTGATGGGAAATTTCAGGGATGGGAACATAAGCAAGCTGATCCTCGACCTGAGGTACAATCCGGGCGGTTTCGTGAATTCAGCCATTTACCTTGCCAGCATGATACATTCCACAAATACCAGCCTGATTTTTGCAAAGACCCAGTTCAACGACATGCTTACAAGCTATTATCTGACGAATTATGGTCAGAATTATTTCAATGAGTATTTCCAGAGCAGCATTGCGGCTACAGACAATACACCTGCAACCCCTATAAACTCGATCGGTCTGAGCGAGCTTTATGTAATCACTTCCTCAGAAACGGCATCAGCTTCGGAAATGCTTATCAATGGCCTCAAACCTTATATCACTGTAAAACAGGTCGGCACCAACACCTACGGGAAGAATGTGGGCTCTTTCACAATCAAGGACTATATCGATAACGCCGGGACAGTTAACCCCAGACATAAATGGGCTATGCAGCCCGTGGTTCTCAAAATAGCCAACTCTGAGGACTTCAGCGATTTCACAAACGGGCTTCCTCCCGATATAGAGGCGAGGGAATATGCAGTCGACTTGCTGCCGCTGGGAGATCCCGAAGAGGAAATGCTGAAGGCCTGCCTCGATGATATCAGGGGAGTGAAATCCGCATCGGTTGTCAGAAAATCCCCGTTCAGATCGTTCAAATCGACGAACGATATGTCCCCGCTGGGCAGAATGATGTATATAGATAAGATTCCTCCGCTTCCGGAAACAGTACGCTGATCAGGGAATAATATTATTTTTCTCGTTTTTATCTGCGATATCTGCTGTCCGGAGCAGTCTGCTTGTGTCTGCAACATTAATTGCAAATAATATAAGGACTGCAATCAATGCGGAATAGCTGATTGAACCCGGCAGAAAGACTTCCAGGATGAGAATGAGCGAGATCAGTATCCTTGCTTCCGTCGGACTGAATTTGCCGGAATCGATCGAATACTGATTAGTTATTTTGTAACGCATCAGCACTATGATCATCTCCCATCCGTACATGACCACAAATCCGTAACCCAGAAGTTCCCAGAAACCTTCAGCATACACCATGAATCCCGATCCGATAAGTATTATCCCTGTCCAGTCGAGTGTGATATCCAGGACAAAACCATAGAATCTGCGTGCCTTGTTACGGTAATATGCAAGCCGTCCGTCGAGTGAATCCCCGAACCAGCCTATCAGAAACCCCAGGGGCCCCAGGAGCAGGAACATCCTGTCGAAATACGCTGCAAGAATGAACCCGGCAAACACAACGAAACTGCCAAAAAGTCCAAACCCGCTGAGCATATCCGATGTGATCCTTTCAGGAATGCGCTGTACCAGCCAGGCAATAGCCCTTTGTTCCTGCTTACGCAGAAGGTTGGTCCTTGTTCTGTCGCGCGATATTATCTCAAGAATCTCGTTGATCCTGTCGGAAGGACGCTGTTTTGTTCTGTTTTTGTCCATCACAATAATAACCGGCAAAGCCGGGGCAATCAGTGGCTTTTTTACTTCTCTGCCGCGATATCTATTATTTTGATCTCTGTCGGCTTGCTTGTCCAGTCTGCGATAATCGTTCCGAACTCACCGAAATAGGGTGCAGCAAAATGAAAGTCGATCGCTGCCTGATTTTTGTACTTCTCGACAAAAATGAAATTTGACTTTTCATAGGGATCCTGATACAGCATGTATCCGAGGCATCCCTCTTCCTTATTCGAGCTTTCAATTATTGTTTTTGCTGCATTGATGAAGTCAGCCTCCCTGCCGGGTTTGATAAAAGCTTTCGCGATAATCATTTTCTGATAGTCGGGAGCCGGTGCAACGGTTTCAGCCTGTGGTGATTCCTGCGCCTGGGGAGCAGTCTTCTGTTTGCATGAGAAACCTGCGGATACAAGCAGGATTGAGAGGATGAGGATTTTTGGATTCATGTCGTATAAAAATTTAGTTTGACAAATTTAGTTTTTTTCACGAACAAATCCTCCGGGATGTTTCATAACCGGGCCTGAATTCTAATCCTTTATCCCGGTCAGGATTCCTTCCTGAGGTATTGCATCAGTATGTTCACCGCTTCATCCATGTCGTGACCGAAAGTCAGTATCCCTGACCTGTCGCCGGCCATCACTATGATCCTTTTTTCGATCACGTCCGAATCGGTGAACAGCCTGAAAATATCCTTTGCAAGCCCTGTCGTTCCGTACTCCATCGATGGATTTGTTGTTGGGACCTTGTAGATAAGTTCGTTCCACAGGTCGATACTGTGAATATGGATCACGGCATTGGCTCCCGGATCGGCAAGATAGATCGCGGCATGAGTCAGCGACTCGGACGAAGCTTTCAGCGGTCCGGTGCACTGAACCGCATTGTCGTCGATATTGAATGAATTGACCTTTACATAGTGCCCCGGCTCCAGCTCGGTTATTTCTCCCGTAGCTGAACCGGTTATTATAAACTGATTTCCTCCTCTGATCCTCATGCTTATGTTACCGTAACCGACACCGTTCTCATAGGCTCCGATCAGGTCCATGTTATACAGGACTTCCCTCCAGTAATTTATGATTTCATATTGTTCGTCGGAGATTACTGGCCCCGACTGATTCCAGTGACAATTGAATTTTACTACCCCTTCCATTTTTGTTATTTAGTTTTTTCTGAAAATAGATTTCTTATGCTTTCTTCCTCCGCCCTGCAGATACCCTTTTCGGTTACAAGTCCGGTAACCAGTCTGGCGGGAGTTATATCGAATCCCCAGTTGCCTGCACGGGCATCATCGGGGCATATCCTTACCGGAATTATTTCTCCGTCATGATAACCCTCAACCATTGTAACCTCATCCTGGTCACGCTCCTCCACGACTATCTCCTTCAGACCGTCCGAAAGAGTAAAATCGATTGATGTTGAGGGCATAAGCGACCAGAACGGCACATTATTGTCGAAAGCGGCAACTGCCTTGAGGTAGGTGCCGATCTTATTGGCAATGTCTCCCTGCCTGGTGGCCCGGTCGCAACCGGAGAACACCAGATCGACCATCCCCTTCTGCATCAGGTGACCTCCTGCATTGTCGGTTATTAGGGTATAAGGGACTCCCTGTTTGCCAAGCTCCCATGCCGTGAGCCTTGCCCCCTGGTTCCGGGGCCTGGTCTCATCAATCCATACATGCAGCGGAATACCCTTTTCCCATGCCAGGTAGATGGGCGCGGTAACGGTTCCGTAATCGATGCATGCCAGCCAGCCTGCATTGCAGTGAGTGAGAATGTTGACAGGCTTTCCGCCCTTCCTTTCACTTATCTCCCTGATAAGAGGCAGCCCGTTCTCCCCTATCTTCCTGCAGTTTTCCTTTTCTGTCTCACATATCCCGAGGGCGGCATTCATGGCAGTTTCTGCCAGGAGCTCCGGTTCATCAATGCCCTTCAGGCTGTCCAGCACCTTACCGACAGCCCAGGAAAGATTTACCGCCGTGGGCCGGCAGGAGATCAGATACGAGGCGGCATTGTTAAGGTGACTGGCGACATTCGTACGGCCTGTGATCTCAAGAGTCGCCAGGTACATTCCGAAAGCCCCGGCCGCACCGATGAGAGGAGCCCCCCTCACAGTCATGTCCTTAACCGCATTGTAAATGTCCTCCACGGAACAAAGCTCCCGGGTTTCGAAGAAAAACGGGAGCCTTCGCTGGTCGATGACCAGCACCCTGCTTCTGTCGTTTTCATCAAGCCAGATGCCCTGATAGTTTTTTCCGTCAATGATCATTATAATATCTTCCCCTGCGGAACAATTTGAGTTTCAAATTTACAAAATTAGTGCCTGATTGATATTCCGGAGGACTTATTTTAAATTTGAGGATTGGGATTCTCAGGGGCTTCAGCCCCTTTTCCCTTCCCGGGACTAAAGTCCCTATAAAAAGGGGGGGGTGGTTGCCCAAACCGTCAGCTGAAGCTGACGGTAACAGAAGAACGTATTCCAGGGAACTTTCTGGATAACAGGCAATATATTCAAACAATTACCACTTCTGGTGTTGCGGTCGGCTTCAGTTGCAGTCCGCACTATCGTGATAGCTCCTATTTTTGCCGTCGGCTTCAGCCGCAGTCTGCACCTGGTTATTCCTGTGTTGCCGTCGGCTTCAGTTGCAGTCCGCACTATCGTGGAAGCTCCTATTTTTGCCGTCGGCTTCAGCCGACGGTCGGAAGTTCCCTCTCCCTCCGTGGGGCTTCAGCCCCTTTTCCCTTCCCGGGACTAAAGTCCCTATAAAAAGGGGGGGGTTGCCCAAACCGTCAGCTTCAGCTGACGGTAACAGAAGAACGTATTCCAGGGAACTTTCTGGATAACAGGCAATATATTCAAACAATTACCACTTCTGGTGTTGCGGTCGGCTTCAGTTGCAGTCCGCACTATCGTGGAAGCTCCTATTTTTGCCGTCGGCTTCAGCCGCAGTCTGCACCTGGTTATTCCTGTATTGCCGTCGGCTTCAGTGGCAGTCCGCACTATCGTGGAAGCTCCTATTTTTACCGTCGGCTTCAGCCGACGGTCGGAAGTTCCCTCTCCCTCCGTGGGGCTTTAGCCCCTTATATCCTTTGTTTTCGAATAATCGACCGGATTCCTCGAAGATTTTGATAAGAAATAATTATGTTCTAAATTTGCATCTGTTCCCGGTTATTCTTTAATGTCAACAGTCATATGGTTAATAAAGAGGAATATAGAAAGAAAATAATAATTACCTCCGGACAGATTTTCAGCCGTTACGGTTTCAGGAAAACTACAATGGAGGAGATATCAAAGGGCCTGAAAATGGGCAAGAGTTCTGTCTATTACTATTTCAAGGGCAAGGAGGATATCTTCGAGGCTGTTGTCCTTTACGAAGCCAATGTCCTTAGAAATGAACTTACTAAGGCTATTAAATCGGTCGAATCGCCGGTTGGCAAGATGAGGAACTACGTCTTTGTAAGGATGAAATCATTCGAAAAACTTTCCAACTACTATAACGCAATCTTTGATACGCATCTCGATCACTTCGACTTCATCGAACAGGTGCGCGAAAAATACGACCGCGAGGAACTGGCAATTCTCAGACTGATTCTGTACGACGGCGCCAGGAAGAAGGTGTTCAGCGTGAAAAACAGCGAGTATACAGCCCTCGCGGTTCAGACTACCCTTAAGGGACTTGAAGTCCCCCTGTTCTGGAAAAAGCGGGAAATTAACCTTGAGGAAAGACTAAACGCCATCCTCGACGTTCTCTTCAACGGGATACTTATGAAATAATTACTTCCTCTTTATCACCAGCCTCTTATTTTGCTTCAGGCTGATGTAAAGCCATATAAACCCGGCAATAACGAACGGAATGCTTAGCCACTGACCCATGTTCAGCGTCATTGCCGATTCGAAATCGACCTGGTCCTCCTTCAGGAATTCAATGAAGAATCTTGCAGTGAAGATAAGTATAAGTGTCAGGCTGATCAGAACGCCCTGTATGTGCTGTCCCTTGTTTTTCCAGTAGATCCTCATCAGCAGGAAAAAAATGAACAGGTAAGCCAGCCCCTCGTATATTTGTGTCGGATGCTTCGGGGCAGTCTCTCCGTTCCTCAGAAACACAAAGCCCCAGGGCATTGTGGTTTCAACTCCGTAAATCTCTGAATTCATAAGGTTGCCCATCCTGATGAAGAAGCCCGAAAGGGCAACAACAATTGCAACCCGGTCGATTATCCAGGTATAGTCCTTTTTCTCCTTTCTCACGAAGAGCCAGAGGGAGATCAGGATACCGATAGCTGCTCCGTGACTCGCTAGTCCTCCGTGCCATATCTTGAGAATTTCGCCGGGATGACTGAGGTAATATGCCGGTTCATAGAAGAGACAATGCCCAAGGCGCGCACCGATTATAACCCCCAGAGCCACATACACGGTCAGACGGTCGAGACTGGCCTGAGAAAGATTTTCATTCCTGAAAACCTTGTCCAGGATTATATACCCGAAAAGAAACGAGGAAGCGAACAACAATCCGTACCATCTGATGGCAAACGATCCTATACGGAATATCTCGGGATTGACATCCCAGGGAATGACAAGTAAATGCATAATCGGAATTGTTATGATCAGCAAATTTAGTCATATTTGGCAAAGTAGCTTCATGTTTTTCCAATATCGTTGCACTACAGGCAGGTGGTGATATAAGGTATGCTTAAAAAATGTAAGTTTGTAATCGAAATGGCCGAATACTATATGATCCATAACGCGAACCGATACATTTCCTTCCTTATCCTGATCAGTTTACTGGCATTCGGCTGTGCAAAGATAAGCACTCCTTCCGGCGGACCCAGGGACAGGGATATTCCCGTGATAGTCAAAAGTCTCCCGGAGAATGGTTCAACCAGCTTCAGGGGGAAGGAAATAATAGTCACTTTCAACGAATATGTGGTTTTGGAACAGATCACAGAAAAATTCATGGTGTCGCCCCCGATGACCAAGCGGCCCGAAATTACAACCCGTGGTAAAAGCATCAGGATAAGATATGAGGACGAACTGAGGGACAGCACCACCTATACTTTTTATTTTCAGGATGCAATAAGGGACCTCAACGAAGGCAACGCAATAAACAACTACCAGTTCGTTTTCTCGACTGGTCCTGTAATCGACTCATTGTCGCTTGCCGGAAACGTATATACCGGACTTAACCTCGATCCGCCCGGGAATACACTCGTGCTTCTTTACAGCCAGCCCGAAGATTCTGCCGTTTTCAGAGATATTCCTGATTATATAACACGAGCCTCCCTTAACGGCGAATTCCGGATCGATAACGTCAGAGCGGGATCGTACCGGCTTTATGCTCTTGTGGATGCCGACAACAGCAAAAACTACAACCTCAGGGAGGAAAGTTTTGCTTTTTACGGCGAACCGGTTCAGGTTACACCTGAGAAAAATTTCCTTCCGGTGGCAAAAGATTCAATTGCCTCAGTCGCTGCTCCTCCAGCTGCAGGGAAGGTTCCTGAAAAACCTCCTGTTACGGGCGATTTTCCGCTTATCATGTTCCAGGCTGAAAAGAAACTGCATTATCTGGCCTCTTCATCACGCAAGCAGGCTTACCAGCTCTCTTTCATCCTTTCAAAGCCTCCCGACTCGCTAGGTTTCAGGTTTTCAATTCCCGGGGCAAGCGACAAGGCATGGTTGACAGAACATAGCCGAAAGAGGGACTCTATAACGGTATGGCTCACTGATTCAGCTCTTTACAACAGACCGATCCTCGAGCCAGTTATAAGCTACCCGTTCACCGACTCCCTCGGTGTCACTTCCCTTAAGGATGACACTCTCCAGATGAGGTTTGTGGCTGCCGTTCAGAGATCAACGAGGGGTCAGGCACCTAAAAGAACTCCATACAAGATAACCCATGGTTTGTCGGGCCAGGTCAGGCCTGCCGGCAGGATAGCCTTCACGGCTCCTTCGCCGATGAGACCTCCCGATACTTCAGCAGTAAAGCTGTATGAAGTCCTGAAGGATCAGAAAACAAGGATACCCGTAACCTTTACCGGCGACAGCTCCTTATACAGCCGTTACTACATGAACGCTGAACTGAAATCCGGAAAGAATTATCTCTTTATAAGCGATTCGGCGGCCTTTACAAGCATTTATGGCGATTACTCCGATTCGACGGGCGTCAAGTTCCTGGTACCGGGACCCGAATCATACGGGAAACTGATACTCGATATAACAGGTCATTACGGAGGGAAAATCATTCAGCTTCTAACTGAACGTGAAGAACTTGTACGGCAGGAATATCTTACCGATACAGCCAGGCTTGAGTTTCCGCTTCTAGGGCAGGGAAAGTACAAGGTCCGTGCTATATTTGACCTCGACGGCAACAGGGAATGGACAACCGGCGACTTCGATTTTCACCGTCAGCCGGAGCCTGTCTCATATTACCCCGGACTTATTGAGATCAAGGAGAACTGGGAGGTGGTTAATCCATGGAAACTCACCCCTGTCAACTTTAAACAGTATGAATTGCAGAACAGAAAAACTGGTACGTCCCGATGATCGAAATGTGGACTAAAACCAATATATTTCACAAGCGGAAAACAAGCTTATGCCAATCATGGCGAATATTAAATAATATATTAATAATTAAAATGTTGCAGATATGAAAAAAGTAGTAGCAGGTGTTGATATCGGTGGAACCAACACCGTGTTCGGCATTGTTGACACAGAAGGCAAGGTTCTTTCTGAAGGTCATCTCAAGACGACCGATTACCCTGAGATCAAGGATTTTGTAAAAGCTCTTGGCGCCGGAGTAAAGAAACTTCTCGCCGGCAAGAAGGACCTTGAACTGGTCGGCATTGGAATAGGCGCCCCGGATGCAAACTACCACAGGGGAACCATTGAGCATGCTCCCAACCTTGCATGGAAAGGTATTGTTCCGCTGGGCGACCTTGTAAAAAAGGAACTCAACGTCCAGGTTGCTGTTACAAATGACGCCAACGCCGCCGCTATGGGCGAAATGGTTTTCGGCGGAGCCAGGGGCATGAAGGATTTCATCATTCTGACCCTGGGAACGGGCCTCGGCAGCGGTATAGTGGTCGATGGCAAACTGGTTTACGGACATACCGGTTTCGCCGGTGAGGTAGGCCACCTTTGCATCGTTCCCGGAGGAAGGGAATGCGGTTGCGGCCGTAAAGGCTGCCTCGAAACCTATGCTTCGGCAACCGGACTTGTAAAAACAGTATCACTGATGATCAGCGAAATGAGAGATGACAGCCCGCTGAGGGACATGCCACCCGCAAAGCTTACGTCAAAGGCTATTGCTGAAGCTGCTGCCAAAGGCGACCCCATTGCACTGAAAGCCATGGAGTACACTGCAGAAAAGCTTGGTCTTGGTATTATCAATTCAATAGTCTATACCAGCCCCGAAGCCATCTTCCTTTTCGGAGGACTTGCCAACGCCGGTGAACTTCTTTTCAAACCGGTAAGGGAATACCTCAAAAAGAACAATTACATTCTGTTTAAAAATACTGTCAAGATACTTCCTTCAGGTATTCCGGAATCCAATGGCGCAGTCCTTGGCTCAGCCGCACTTATCCTGAACGATCTTAACTGACACTTATAACAGTGAAAACCCTCAGGGTCAATAAGATTGAGCATGACAGCGATCAGCCTCCGATGGAGGAGATCTCTGCTTTGCTCGACGGCCTGAATGTCAGGCACCGTATAGGTGAACTGAACTGGAGGGGTAATGACTACAGTCCCGAAGCAGGCTTCTCAATTGCCCGGACACGTCTTGAGATCCTTCTGAAATACTACGTGAGGGAGAAGTGGTTCAAGGCTGAGAAGACTGAGACAAATCAGGAGGTCTACGAAGATTCATGTGTGGAATTCTTCGTTTCACCTGCTGACGACGGGATTTACTACAATTTTGAATTCAATGCCATCGGTACCTGCCTTATGGGGGCAGGTACCGGAAGGCACGACAGAAAAAGAGCCGACCCCTCCGTAACTGCGAAGATCCGACGGCTTGCATCTGCAGGTAAAAATCCAATAAGCGAAAGCGTAGGGGACTTTACCTGGACTCTCACCCTGGCAATCCCGTTCAGCACACTGATCCATCATAAGGTGGACGTCAGGGAAGGGAGCATATTCAGGGCAAACTTTTATAAATGCGGCGACAAACTGACTATGCCGCATTACCTTACATGGAATCCGGTTGGCACAGAAAAACCCGATTTCCACAGACCTGAATTTTTCGGGTCTCTTGAATTTGTCTGATCCGGGTCGGCAGACCGTTAGCTGCCCTGTTCATGGATTATTTTCATATTTGTTGTAATCATATACTGAATTTCAGGCCATTAAATTTAAAATTATATACTGATGAATCTGAATGAAACAAAGTACAGCAGGTTTTCCCTTATCCGGGAGATGCTCGAAACACCGGGGATCATCGAAGCTTTCGATCCGAAGGTCTCTGACCGTTTCGTGAACCCGGTGAAAGCCAAAAAGGGTTTGTTCCTTACAGGAGAGGGAAGCAGCAGGCTTTTCCCTGCAAAAAGAGCGATCTGGTCAAATCTGAAGAAGGAATTTCTGATGCCGGTCATCACAGAGGGATGCACCCAGGCAAGAGAATATAACCTGGATGACTTTGCGGTTTTCCTGGCCTCTAACTCAGGTCAGACCAAGGAAGTGATCAGGCTTGTTAACGTTCTTAAGGCTAAAAATCATAAACCGGTACTCGGTCTCACTGCAAACCAGAACACAAAACTTCAGGAATTCGCCGACGACACCCACGTCCTTTCGTGCGGGAAGGAAGAAGCAGTTGCAGCTACCAAATCGGTGATTGAACAGGGTCTTTTCTATGACTCGCTTCTCAGGAATATCCGCGGCGAAAAAATGGAAGGTCTGGGCACTCTTGCAAGGCAGACCGAAGAGGTGCTGACTGCCCCCATCGACAGCAGGATAACCGAACTGATAAGCAGGGCTGAAATCATCTACTTTGCCGGACGCGACAACGGCGTGGCTGCTGAAATTGCATTGAAGACCAATGAGATAACCAGAAAGAGATCAGTGTTCTTCGAAGGAACTTTCGCACTCCATGGCATTGAGGAGGTGATGAACAACGATGAGGTCCTTATCTGGGTCGATCCCTTCGATGTCGATCAGGATAAATTCATGGAATGCATAGTGAAGGGCGTCGGGGTTCATGTCATAGCGATTTCAACTCACCAGACGATCTTCCCGACAATAGTCATCCCCGAGGGAGGCGATTATGCCGAATACCTCCAGCTTGCAGCAGGATGGAATATTCTTGTTGAAACAGGTGTGGCACTCGGCATCGACCTCGATCATCCGAAGAGAGCCAGGAAAGTCGGAAACGAATATGTACCTGAATAGGCGCTGAGCAGGGATAAATTTAACTAAATATGGCACGTAAAAAAGCAGTAGCAGGCATTGATATTGGAGGAACAAACACGGCTTTCGCTTTAGTCGACCGTAAAGGGAATATTATTGCTGAAGACAAAATCAAGACTTCCCAGTACCCGAAGGCCGAAGATTATGTAGCCGCATTGTACACGAAAATAATGCAGATCTACAGGAAAACGGAAGATGAGGTTGAACTTGTCGGATTCGGGATAGGGGCGCCAATGGGCAATATAAACAAAGGCACTATCGAGTATCCGGCCAACCTGCCGTGGAAGGGAATAACTCCGCTGGCCGAGCTCTTCGGAAAGCATACCGACCTTCCCGTGGTGGTGACAAACGATGCGAACGCTGCAGCCGTCGGCGAGATGGTCTACGGAGGCGCCAAGAACATGAAGGATTTTGTAGTCATCACGCTGGGAACTGGTCTGGGAAGCGGGTTTGTTGTAAACGGGAAACTGCTCTACGGCCATCAGGGATTTGCAGGTGAACTCGGACATACGACAATCAGGCCGGGACTCTGTAACCGGGAATGCGACTGCGGCAAAAAGGGATGCCTTGAGACCTATGTCTCGGCAACCGGCCTGAAGCGGACACTGCTGAAGGTAATGGCCGACAGCATTAGCCCCAGCGATCTCAGAAAATACAGCTTCGACCAGCTTGATGCTGAAATGGTACATGCTGCGGCTAAAAAGGGTGATCCGATAGCCCTGGCAGCCTTCGAAAGGACAGGCGTTATACTCGGTTTCAAGCTTGCCGATGTAGTCTCACACCTGAACCCCGAGGCAATTTTCCTTTTCGGCGGCCTGGCCCAGGCAAAAGAACTGATATTTGAACCTGCACGAAGATCGATGGAAGAAAACCTTCTTCATATCTACAAGGGAAAGGTGAAGATACTTCCTTCGAAACTCAGTACAAAAAATGCTGCTGTTCTCGGTGCAAGCTCACTGATATGGACCCTCAGGGAATCGTGATAAAGACTTTTAATACCCGGTGATATGGCAAATTTCAATGAAATATTAAATCATGTTCTCGGTATTGTCTTCATAATCATCATATTTGCAGGCGCATACGCTTGCCTGAAGCCCCACCAGCTGCATAAGCGAAGGCTGTTGTCCACACTCCTGCTGAAACTGAGCTACCTCTTTTACCTACTTGTGCTTTGCATCATCGTTTATCTTTCGGCGCTTGTAAAGGGCGGCCTCGACAAGGTATTCTACGGAATTGAGTTCTTTGCTTTCCTGATAATGCTCTTTGGTCCAAACATCGGGATATTTGCAAGGAAACTCGAATATTTCAGCAAGAAACGGGAACAGTACAATTACTTCTTTACTATCGTTAACATCCTGGCGGTGATGGCAATAGTGGTCATGTACCTGGTATAGACCAGTCTCAGGTATTGCAATTGCAAATAAATTTTACCTTTGCCCTTAACCAATAACCTATAACTATGATCAAAGAACGACTGATCGGGTATATTGAACAGAGCATAACCCAGAACTGGGAAATGGAAGCTCTGTCGAATTACAAGGAAAAAGGGATGTCTTACAAGGAGATAGCCGGTAAGATGCTCAAGATGCACATGTTTTTCAGGGAAGCCGGAATCAGGGAGGGCGACAAGATAGCACTCGTCGGAAGAAACTCGGCCAACTGGTGCATTACATACCTGGCAACAGTAACTTACGGGGCCGTCATTGTTCCTATTCTTCCTGATTTCAAACCCGACGATCTTTCCAACCTTGTAAATCATTCAGATGCCACGCTCCTTTTTGCCGACGATAAGTTATACGAGTCAATTGATCCGGATAAAATCCCTCAGATTACGGGGGTGGTATCGGTCGATTCCTTTAAGCTGATAACTTCCCGGGATGAGAGCCTGAAAGCAAATTTCGACTCACTCGAAGAGAAATATCTGAAGACATATTCCGAACTAAAGAAGGAAGACATAAAATTTTCAGACATTTCCAACGACAAGCTGGCTGTCATAAGCTATACCGGCGGCACTACAGGCTTCTCAAAAGGAGTAATGCTTTCGCATAACAGTCTTGCCGCAAATGTGCGTTACGCACAGGCAAACATGCCGCTCAGCCCGGGCGACCCTCTTGTTTCTTTCCTCCCGCTCGCTCATACATACGGGTGCGCTTTCGAATTCCTCTTCCCCTTCACATACGGATGCCATATCACCATATTGTCAAAAACTCCGTCACCACAGATCATAGTGCAGGCATTCAAGGAGATAAGGCCAAGACTTATATTGTCAGTACCGCTGGTTATCGAGAAGATATTCAAGAAACAACTCCTTCCTGTCATAACCAAACCGCACATGAAACTCCTGCTTGCTATACCCGGAATCAACGGGATTCTGCACAAGAAGATCAATCAGAAGCTCACCGACACCTTTGGCGGACGATTCAAGGAAATAGTAATCGGAGGCGCTGCCTTCAACGCTGAAGCTGAAAGGTTCTTCAGGAAGATAGGATTCAGGTTCACTGTAGGCTATGGAATGACCGAGTGCGGGCCCCTGATCAGCTATGCATCGTGGGATACCACAAAACTGGGAGCCTCCGGCCGCCCGGTTGACAGTCTGGAAGTCACAATCGATTCGTCCGATCCGGAGAAGGAGATGGGCGAGATAATCCTCCGCGGCGAGAACGTTATGCTCGGATATTACAAGAATGAGAAGGCTACCAGGGAGATTATAGATGAAAACGGCTGGATGCACACCGGCGACCTCGGTATAATGGATAAGGACAAGAACATCTTTATCAAGGGAAGAAGCAAAAGCATGATTCTCGGGCCTTCGGGAAAGAACATTTTCCCCGAGGAGATTGAAGCTGTTTTCAATAACATGGATTATGTTGCAGAAACAGTAGTAATTATGGAGGATAATAAGCTTGTTGCGCTTATCTGCCCTGATAATGATGCTGTTAAAAAGGATAATTTATCCGAGGAACAGCTCCTGACCATTCTGGATCAGACAAGGAAAACAGTTAATGAGCGTCTTCCCGACTTCATGGCTGTAAGTAAATTCAGGATCCATCGCGAGGAGTTTGCAAAAACACCCAAGAGAAGCATTAAGAGATTCCTTTATACGAAGGAATAATTTCATCATTTCAACACGCCCCTTACCGAGCTTCAGAGACTTAAGGCCCGGGGGCAGCCGGAATCAGTTTGAATGGACCGTTATGCACTTATAGTTGCCGGCGGAGCCGGAAGGAGAATGGGTTCAGCCATTCCGAAACAGTTCCTTGAACTGGCGGGAAAGCCCGTTCTGATGCGTACTGTTGAACGCTTCTGCTTATTTGATCCCTTAATCAGGATAATTATAGTGCTTCCCCGCGACCAGTTCGCCTACTGGAATGAACTGATAATCCTACACTCATTCAGCCTGACACATTCACTGGCCGAAGGAGGACCCTCCAGATTCGAATCGGTAAGGAACGGCCTTGCAATGGTTGAGGACGACAGCCTTGTTGCCATTCACGATGGTGTCAGACCCCTTGTAAGCACTGCCACTATAGGAAACTGCTTTGCAACCGCTGCTGAATACGGCAACGCAATACCTTCAGTCAACCCGGCCGATTCGGTGAGAATGGTGACCGGAGCGGGCAATATGCCGGTAAACAGGCAATTTCTACGGCTTATACAAACCCCACAGGTGTTTAATTCCCGCCTGATTAAGAGAGCATACGCGACAGAATTCAACCCTGAATTCACCGACGATGCCATGGTCCTTGAAAAAACGGGCGAGGAGATCCGCCTTGTCGAGGGAAACAGGGAAAACATCAAAATTACAAACCCTGAGGATCTGATTATTGCCGAAACCCTGTTCTCTTCCGTTTCGTGACTTTGCCGGTAATTTGTATCTTTAGGCAAATTTAAATTATCCGTCATGAGAATCAGATTTGTAATGCTCTTCATGTTCCTTATTGTTGCTTCCGGTTGTGCGGAACTGCTTAATGTGCTGCAGTCAACCGTCAACGTTCCCCTTACCGAAGAGGAAGTTGTAAAAGGACTGAAGGAAGCCCTTTCGGTAGGTGCACGCAATTCAGCAGAGAGGCTGTCGGCCGAGAACGGATACTACGGCGATGCCGCCATTAAAATCCTGCTCCCGGATGAGGCTAAGGTTATCATCGACAATATTTCAAGGATCCCCGGAGGCGAACAGCTTGTTGAGGATGTCGTACTGAGGATTAACAGGGCCGCCGAGGATGCTGCCAGGGAAGTAGCCCCGATATTCCTTAACAGCATCACCTCAATGACAATATCAGATGCGTTCAATATCCTCAGGGGAGCCGACAATGCCGCCACCAACTACCTGCGGACGACAACATCCGACGCCCTCATCTCGCTTTATAAACCAAAAATCGCCAGTTCGACAGGGAAGAAGATTGTGGGGAATGTGTCTACAAAGGACTCCTGGGTGGCACTTACTGGTAAATGGAATTCACTGGCAAATACCATCCCCGGGAAACTGGCCGGATTCAAACCGGTCAACGTCGACCTCGACGATTTTCTTACAAGAAAAGCACTAGAGGGCATGTTCTCAAAAGTGGAAAAAGAAGAGCTGAAGATAAGAAAGGAAGTGGAAGCGAGGGTAACCCCTCTGCTCCAGAGGGTATTTGGCTCTCTGGATGTTAGTTAGATGTCAATGAACCAGACTGCATATGTTTGAAAGGACAATAATAGAACATAAGGATCTTGAGGTAAGAGTCTCGGACTACGCTACAGAAGGAATGATCGAAATCCTTAACCGGGCGGTCCAGGGTTCCGAAGGGGGATTGAGATTCCAGCTCCGGAACATCCCATCGCGCATCGCTGCATACGGCGATCAGATTCGATTTGTATCGCTTTACAGGAAGAACAAGGTAACAGGAACTGTGGGATCATGTTACAGGATAACCGGCCAGGGCAGGCTCAGGTATCCCTCATCCTACCTGAGATACCTTGCATTTGATTCGGTTTACCAGTCGGATATCTCCTACAACAAAAAGAAGGAAATCATCAAGAGCGAGAAGGATGATTCATTCAAGAAGAAGACCCTCGACATCTTCAGCAAGCCTCATCTGCTCGATTTCAACCAGATAGACGAAGACGACAAGCATATAATGTATGCCTTTGTTGAAAGCATGAATGAAAGGTCAAAAAACCTAATCCATCAGGTGGGTTATGAATATATAAGGTCTTTCCTGACCGTAGCATTCAGCAGGTTCAACCCCTTGCCCGATCCCCGGGTTAGCAGGATTACAACGCCGGAGGAGAAGGAGAAGATGAAGGAACTGCTCATTGACTATTATCGCGATTATTCATTGTTCAGTACCGATCATGTCTTTCACGGTGACAAATACTACGTTCTGAGGGAAGGCGGCGAGATAGTGGCGGGGGTAAGCGCCATACCTTCGATGTATAAGGTTTATGATATGCCGGGTGTGTGGGGATGGATCTATATGAAGGTTCTTCCAAGGGCCCCCTACCTTAAAAGATTGTTCCATCCGGAGGAGTTCAGGCATCTTGTGTTCCATGCGATTTACTGTAAAAGAGGAAGGGAAGAGCTTCTGGGCAGCCTGTTTGAATCAGTTTGCGCGGCTGAGGGGTTCTATACCGGACTTACCTGGCTCGACGACCGCAGCGACCTTTATGAAAAGCTTCGCACCGGAGTGAAAATGGGAGCGCTGAACAGAATGCTGAATGCAAAACCCGGACTTGTATATACACGTTTCCTGAATTTCACTGAAGAGGAAAAGGATTTCTTCTACGATGCGCCGGCATACATCTCGGGATTCGACTTCTCATAGCAGGTTAAGGGAAGTATTTCTCGGGGATTGGCTTGCGATAGCGGAAAATAAAAATATAATATTATTTTTGCGGTGAAAACGGGTTGTTAGCTCAGTTGGTTTAGAGCATTACCTTGACAGGGTAGGGGTCACTGGTTCGAATCCAGTACAACCCACATAAAAGAGGCTGGCGGTACGCAGTACGCGGTACGCCGCTTTTTTTTTGTCACACCTTTTCCTCCTTTAATCCAAGCCTTCACCCCCGTCATCAAATCCAGCCCTTTTTATTTGGAGCGGCACCCTCTTAATAATAACTTGGTGCTATAAAGAGCAGGAAAAATGGACGAAGAAAGTGTAAAATGCATCTATCCCTACTGGGAACTGGAAACAGGAAAAGTCATTGAAAATGCCTCAATACTGTTTGAATTCTTTGAAAACTGACGGGAAGGATTTTGATATCCCTGTGATCTCCTCCTTAACGAGGGTGCCGGGATTCATTCCTCATATATCATCTTCGGGTCTTCGCCCCTTCGATGATTATAGTTTAAATTGAATTATACCCTTTGAACACCCTTGTGTTTCCCGAGACCTCCAGATGTCCCTCCCAGGTGAGCCTGTCGCTTCCTATACCCGATATTGTTGCCCTTGAAGAGCCATCAGGCCTGATAGTCATTACAACATCGTAGTGCCCTATGTTCGTGGAAAGACTGAACTGCAGGGTGTATAGCAGCCTTTTGGCATCCGGGCGGATCTGCCATTTTCCAATCGTGCCTTCTGCCGTCACACCACCCACTCCGTTGAGGCCAAGACCTGTATTGCTGCCGGTCTGCAAAACTCCGTTCTCCCCGTCTATCTTGATGAAGTTCAGCAGGGGTGTTACCATTATCCTGTCGCCGTACCTGTTCTGCAGGTATTCAGCCTTAAGCACGAAATCCTTTTGTTTGAGAATGGTGTCGAGAACCCTGAAATTCGCTTCCATCCGGGCCTCTCTTATCTTTTTCATCTCCTGCCTTGTGATCCTGCTGTCCTGGGCAAGTGCATTTGCGGGTATTAACTGAAGACCGGCGGCCAGGAGAAATATAACGGATATGTATTTTATAGTTTTCATTTCCAGTCGTTATTGGTCAGTCAATATAATACAAAATATGTACCATTTCGGCTTCTGCCGGAGATGAAGGGAGTATAATAAAAAAACATATCGTTTCAGGTAAAAAACTTGTCGATATTCATAGCGAAACTTATCGATATTCGATAAATATTTGTTGTGATTTTTATCATACGGGAGGGCGACGGATGGTTGCCCGCCATAGCGATGGGGAGCGTCAGCCGTTCACTATCAGCTTCTGGGAGAAGAGGGTAAGATCTCCCGATCCAAACTGGACGAGATAAATACCTACTCTGAAATTGACCGGGATCTGCAGATCCTTCAGGCCCGGATCCATCTTTGCTTCATAGACAACTATTCCGGTCAGACTGACAATTCTTATAAAATCGGGACTGAATGACTGATCTTCTATGCGTACATTGACTGATTCGCAGGCCGGGTTGGGATAGAGCTTTACGGGCAGTTCTTCGTAGCCGGGGTAGCTGAGGTGCCTGTAGCCGAAGACCTTGAATTCAGATATGTAATTCCAGCTGTCGGATGAATTGGAGTGGCCTACAAGCTTGATGTACCTGAAGCCGACCTGCGACTTTGATTCGGGGAAGTTGAATACATGAAGATCGCCGGAAAATCCGCAAGAAGCTGTTTTGGTTAGTACCGGCTCCCAGTTTTCCTTGTCCTCCGATCCCATAACATCAAACCAGGCCTCAGCCTTCTGTCCGGGCTTGAAGGCGATCCTGACATGCTGGATGCTGAATGGTTCCTTGAGTTCCATTATCACCCACTGGTCATCTCCGTTGGCCGACCACATGGTCCCGATGTTTCCGTCGACGATGTTGTAGGGATAATTGGGCGCCTGAAAACTGCTGGCTTCAATTTTGACGACCTGCGCATACTGAAGCTCGGGTTTGTAGGGGGATATTTTCACAGGGATTGTCTTCGTCTGTGTGGTCTTTCCGTCACTTACCCTGAGGGTGAATTCAACTGTCTGTGCTGTGTTCACCACAGGGCTCAGATACCTTATCTTCGCTCCTGTTGAGGATGAAACGGACAGGTTCGCTGGAGCCACCCATGTATAGGTCAGCTTGTCCTTGTTTACGTCGTAGCTTGCAGCTGCATCGATTTCACCGACGAATCCCGACAGGTTTTCGGAGGAATAATTTACAACGATTACCGGAGGATTATTGACCGGAGTCGGAGCAGGAGTCGGAGCAGGAGTAGGAGTAGGAGTAGGAGTAGGAGTCGGGGTTGGAGCCGGGGTTACTGGTGGCGGAGTTACAACCGGAGGGGGAGTCACCACTGGTGGCGGCGGCTCTGCCGGAGGGGGAGTTACAACAGGGGGCGGAGCGGCTGGATAGATTATTGCTCCGACCTGCCATTTCCCGTTCTGGCTTGTGGTTGCCGGAGCCTTTCCGGCACTCCAGGCAGCTGTTGTATTCAGACCGGTCGACCATGTCGATCCCAGATCAGCTCCGTAATCGAGCCTGGCTGACGGTACAAAAGTAGTCGTGCTCTTGAAATTCGGATTAACAACGACCGAATGCTGGTCGTATCCCATTGCCTGCCACTGGGCAAATGTCTTCCTGGATCCGTCTACAGAGAAAATGGGTGTTCCCGATTCACAGTAGAAAATGTTGTAATCACTTTCAAAATTTACCAGGCATCTGCTTTCAATTGTGATGTTGGGTATCTGGTGAACTGTGTAGAAGATGTTGTTTTTGATCTTTGCGCCTGTCGAGGCAGCAGGTACCGCCCTGTCGTTGTTTGCATCGATATAGATCAGCGTGCCGGACTGCAGATTCGAGTAAAATGTATTGTTGTACACCTGCACCCCGTTTATTCCCTTCATCCTCACCGCCATCCTCGAGTTCTTCACAATGTTGTATGAAGCACCGTAGCCCGATGAGTATGTCATGTTTGTTCCGGCATCCGACCCCGATTTGAACAGTATCCCGTAGGGTGTCTTGTCGAGGTAATTGTACTTCACGGTAAAGTTGATGTTGAATCCCATGAACATTCCGTGAGTGTTCGATGATGCATCGGTGCCGTTCCATGTCAGCTTGTTGCCGGTGATGATGGCTCCGTCGAGATTATTGTTGGTACTCATCGGCACTTCATCGCCCGACTGCAGGAGATATCCTGAGGCATTCACCGAAGTAATGGAGTTGTTCCTGAAAATGAGAGATGTTTTTACTGCTCTCGGGATGTTGACCCCCGCCCAGTTTCCCGTGACGGTGTTGTTTACCGTCATACCCTCATTGAGAACTGAAACCTGCGATTGCAGAAGAAATGGTACGACCGTAAGAGATATAATTAGTATAAGTCTTTTCATTCAAACAGGTTATGTTTCATAATTGACACTGACATCTTGATAACGGTAAAATTGCCGATTTGTTATGTGGATCCGGCCAATGTCAGCTTCCCCGTTAAAACAGGGAGCAAAAGTAATCATAATCAGGTAACCAGGAATGAGATATGATTTATATTATGAAAAATGACTATCGGGAGTTATCAGGTGGCACAAATAAAGGTGGAAACGGGAAGGAGCCCGAAATGAGAGGGATTTATTCCCCGAACAACGTCCACTCCCTTGAAGGCATATTCTTCAGGAACTCTTTCTGGTAACTGAATTCAGGGTGTTCGGAAAGAAATTTTTCTGCATCAAAAGGTGTTCCGCAGGGATGGCCCATGATTGCCCATAACTGCATTTTGGAAGCCAGTTTGGTGTCGGTTGCCTTTGCCTGCACCGCACCGGCAGGGGTGAAGGGACCCCATCCCATGTCGGGAGCCCCAACCTCATCCTTGTCGATATGTCCGCACACTGTAAGCCCTGTTTGCTTTTCTTCCTTCCTCCAGGTATCGTAATGATCGCTCATGAAGCTCATTGCCAGGCCGACATCTATCTTGCCCCGGTTTTGGCTCATAAGCTGCCTCCATCTCAGTTTCCTGGCATTTGGTGAGGTGCTCATCACGGTCGAGTCATAAGTGGTTTCTTCCCTGATCAGCTTATTGTGAACCGGGTAGTTGGCCCCGGTAAAATAACCGTCTTTTGTCCTTTCAAGGAACTGGTTCTCCAGTCCGAACTCGAATCTTGCTATTTCGCCCGTCCGGATGTCGCCCAGGAGCCAGTCGTTTGCATAGCCCCCGTTATTGTTCTCCTTCATCACCGCAACCCACTCCTCAATAGACGAGGCGAACTGGATTGCCTCCCGTGCCCTGACAAACTCCGCAACGCCGGTCGGATCGAATCCCCGGTACTGGGTGATTGTTGTTTCGGTGACTATAAGTCCCGCGCTGTTTATTCCGAAATCGTCGCCGCTGTGGATGAAGCCCGGAAGGGCATCCATTATGATTCTGTGACCTATCTCCGGCACTATGCTGAGAATGATGTTCCAGCGCTGTCCGATTACATATTCAACCCATGCATTGTGGGCCATCACAATCTGTCCGTCTGTTGTCCACGATCCTGTCGCGGCAATGGCGCTGCAGTGCCCCGGGGGTATCGGATCGGGAGCATCGGGGTTGCCTCTCGATTCGAGCCAGGGGATGTAATACCACGATATCTCAAGTATTGAGTTCATGGCAATGACATCTTTCCTGTCGATTGTGCCTTCTCCCTTCTTTTTGTTGACTCCCTTTACAATGCCGTCAATCTCCTTCTGATACTCCTCAGGAATATTGTCCCAGAACATCATCTCCGATTCATCCCTGAAGAAAGCCCAGTCTTTCCCGGTTGTCCTCGCATTCAGCATCGACATGGCACCCCTGAGGTCCACTATCTCATCCGCAAGCAAATATCCGTGCTGATATCCTATTGCCCCGGAATTTCCTTCAAGCTTAACGTTGATCCATCCGTTCCTTTCCGTCCGGGAACTGTTTTTCATCAGTTCCTCATGACCGGGTTCGCCGGCATTGCCGGAGGCTTTCCGGTTCTGGCATCCTGCCGTTACAATCAACGACACAAGCAGAATAATATATAAAAAGGGTTTTTTCATAGAGATAATTATGCAAGTTAGGAAAATAAATTAATCAACGCCTATCCGTTTCTGCCGGCTTTGCCCTCTGAAGCTTTAGCGTAAGAGGTTTGCTGGTTACTGGTTACTGGTTGGTTTAACCACGGAGTCACACGGAGTTAAAGCACGGAGTAACACGGAGTTACAAACGAAATCACACGGCTTTTCCTTATACCTCATGCCTTCACGCCCATTCTCCTCACCCCCTCTCCCTTTCTCCCTTTCTCCCCTTCTCCCCTTTCTCCCCTTCTCCCCTTCTCCCCTTCTCCCCTTCTTTTTTCATATTTCTCCTGTCTGTCCTATTATATTAGTCATTTTTTTTTCCGGATTCTTGCGCAACTATTGTGATAGTTGTATATTTGCATATAATGGTACTTCGGAGAAAGCCTCCGGGAATGTAACCGTTTAGACTAACTTATTGAAAACCAAACCCGATCCGATATGAGAAGAAAAGTTAAAAACCAGCCTCTTACAAGGGCAGAGGAAGAGATCATGCAGATACTCTGGGACATGAAGAGTGGCATTGTCAAGGATATCCGCACAAAATTCGATGAACCGCGTCCGGCGCGGAATACCGTCTCAACCGTTGTCAGGGTGCTTGAAAGAAAAGGCTATGTGGGACACAAAGCCTATGGGAACACTCATCTGTATCACCCGGTGGTAACCAAGGAGGAATATTCAAAAAGACAGCTGTTCAGACTTCTTGATGGTTATTTCGACAGTTCATTCCCCGCACTCGCTTCGTTCTTCGCCAGGGAAAAAGACCTGTCGATGAGTGAGCTTGAGGAACTGATCAAGGATTCAAAGAATGAACTCGGAAAAAAGAAAAAGAAGAAAGAATAGTAATTCGATCCGTCTCTTTTTTGTTGGCGTCTTATCTGGCAGGGATTTTGCTATTTATAATAAAAGGCAAAAATTAATACTGGAAAACTGGTGAATGCATTTAGTAAAGAAATTATCACAGGACTTCATGCAAGGGCGCATGCCCGCGCCAGTTAATTCAGCTGTTCACTTAACAGACTTAGATTCGCAACAATGCTTAAATCAAATGTTTCTTTTTTCAGAAAACTGAAACTGCTCTTTGTCCTCCCGGGTCTTGTACTAGTCTTCAGTGCATTCCGGAGTCAGGAATACAATCAAATAAAAGCGTCCACTCCTGAAAGGGAGGTTGAGTCACTTGCTTCCGTCCTTCAGAAGCAGGCCGGCGGCATGGTGGTTGATGAGGAAGGCAATCCGCTTCAGGGCGTAAGGGTGCTTGCATCAAGGTCGACAATCTTTTCAACAACTGATGCAAAGGGGAGATTCTCAATCAGCAGGATCCCCGATGGTTCTTCCCTTATCTTTTCATGCCCGGGATACAAGACCTATACAATGCTTCCGCTTATAGTTTCGAACACCGGGATCCGCGTAAGAATGGTTAAGGACCCTGAGTTTAAAAAGGTGCCAGAAAAGCTGCCCTTACCGAAGGCGGACACGGGGAATCAAGTCCCTTCACCGACCTCCAGATCACTTCGTTGAAATCAAAATCATTAACCCTGTCCTCCACGCTGAAGTCAAATGTTTCGCTAAGCGCCTGCCATCTGTTCTGACCTGTGTTCTTTTCATTCAGGTCGATATTTGCTGGCCTGTACTTGTACGGGGGATGTCCTGATGTGGTGTTGAAGCATCTCCACAGCGAATTTGCGGCTGCATCATACTGAGTCATCGGCGGCAGGCCAAGAACAAGTTCCATGGTACGAAGAAGAGACGTGGTTGTATAGGGCGTGTGATCGACGAATCCCTTTTTCACAAATCCTCCTGCAAGAAGTGCAATACTCCTGTGGGCGTCAACATGATCGGGCCCGTTCTGTGCATCATCCTCAACGGAGATAATCAGGGTTTCGTTCCAGATCGGACTGTGACTCAGATAGTCCACAAACATTCCAAGTGCAAGGTCGTTATCGGCCACATGGGCAAACGGTGTGGGCTTGCCAAGGCTGAGTCCCTGGGTATGATCGTTTATGAACCTGACTGTGTTGAACCGCGGAACCGCATTGATTGCAAGCAGTGAGTCAAAATCGTGCTTCCACTGGTAAAATCGGACTGTATCCCTTATCGATTCATCCCATCCGGTGAAGTCACGGCAGTAATTGTTATGAAGCACTGCCAGCGTTGGCCTGCCATCGCTTACAAACTCACCGTAGGTGCGGTAGCTCACTCCTTTCTGCTTGCACATATCCCAGAAGAAGACCTTGTTGTTGGCTACTTCCCTGGCTCCTTCACCCGGATAGGTACCGCCCCTGTTGCCATAGCTTGTGGGCCAGTTCTTCTCCAGGAAATCGGTTGCGTAGGCTCCCATTGTCCAGTTGTGGCCGTCAGCGCTCACTTCGCCGTTTACATAGAAATTATCAAGAAGCACAAATTCCCTGGCAATTGCATGGTGATTCGGAGTGACCTTCTCACCGAAAAGAACCAGGTCGGGATCACCATTTCCTTCCGGTATATCGCCAAGTATCTGGTCGTAGGTGCGGTTTTCCTTGATGATGTAAAACACATATTTAATGGGAGATAAATCTCCAACCTTCCGGGGTATTGGATTGCCTGCCTCTCCTTCGGAACTAAGTTCGTTCTCCTTGGTGTAGGGGGTGTTGGCATAGACAGCCTTCGAGTAAACACCGGCCATCCTGTCATCAGGCGGGTCAATAATACTAATGGTTCCCCTGAACAGGCCTCCTCCGATATACTGCACCTTAATTACCTGATCCCTGCCTCCTTCGTGGTGGATTACAACATCGCCGCTCCGGGCAGGATTGGGACCGTAGGGATTGGGAAGTGATGTCATCCCCTTGCCGTTTGTTACAAGTATCCTGTCTCCCGACACGCGTACGCTCGTCGGATACCAGCCTGTGGGAATAAAGCCCTTTCCCTTGCTTCTTCCCGGCACCGTGACATCAAAGACAGCCAGACAGTTATTGTCGGCATTTGCAACGTAGAGCGTCTTTTCATCCCTGCTCAGGGCAACTCCGTTTGTAGTCGATCCGCTCGGGGAATCGGGATATAGAGCCGAGTTGAGTGTCTCGACAACTCGTCGGGCCCTGGTGTCGATAACAGAGACATTGTTGTCATTTGCGTTTGCCACGAAGAGCCGGCTCCCGTCGGCGGTGATGCACATGTCGTTTGGATTGTCGCCGACATTTATCGTTCCGCTTATCTTCTGGGTGTAGGTGTCATAGATTACAACCTTGTCGCAGCCCCAGCAGGTTGCATAAAGTGTCTTTCTGTCGGGCGAGAGGATGCAGGTATAACCTTCTCCTCCAAGAGGAGTCTGCGATACTATGCTCTTTGTTATCAGGTCGATGGCATAGAGCATATTGTTCTCCTTGGTCACTGCATAGATAACCTTCTTCCTGTCGTCGAGGGCAAGACCAGCTATTGAGATCCTCTCGGGCCATGGCTTGCCGATCCTTATTGTATCGGTGTTGATTAGTTCCTTCCTGCGGATATTGTATTTTATTATCCAGTTGTCGTTTCCTCCCGATGCATAAAGGGCTTTGCCATTGTCAGAAAATGCCAGGCCCAGCCACGATTTGCCGATAATGACGGAGTCGGTCACTTTTCCCTTTTTTATGTCCACCAGGTGGATCATCTGGGTGCTCTGGCCGTTGTTGGTTATTGCGGCAAGCTTGCCGTTGGGCGAAACAGCAATGTTGAGGGGAAGATCCCCGAGTTGAAGCATCTTTCCTGCAGGTGTCAGGTGCCATCCGTTCGGCAGCACCACCCGGCGCGAACTAAAATCATCGGTTGTCTGGGCTGTGATCTGAACGATAGCCCCAACCAGCATCAGAAGCAATACAATCTTTCTCATCGTCAGGTTATTTAAGCAAACTTATTGTGTCTGGTTTTAAGCACTTTAAGGGCATTCTTCCTTACATTTATCTTTATATCGCCCTTTATAGTCACCGGCTCGCCATCGATGTGGAACCTGGTCTCGGGTGTACTGACAGTAACTTCCCTGTCGGTCCTGATATGCCTGTAGTACTTTGACCGGTTCAGTTTTCTTGCGAAGAGCCTGTAGATAAAGACCGGGAAAAGATACTTCGGGAAAGGCCTGAGCATCACAATGTCGAGCATGCCGTCGTTGGGAACAGCTTCGGGAGCAATGAACGCGTAGTTTCCGAACTGCCTTGTATTGGCAGTAACAAGTACGAAAAGATCCTCCGAAATGGTTTCTCCTCCTTCAACCCTGATTTCTGCATGGAAGGGGCGGAGACGGATAAAATTTCCGATTGTGACCCACACATACGACCAGAAGCCGCGCGTGCCGAGCTTGTCGAAAGAGTGGGCAACGAAACTGTCGAGACCGACTCCTGCAACATTCAGGCAGAGGTCATCATTTATAGTGAGCATATCGATGTCGAAACTCTCGTTCCTTTCGATATCCTTCAGCAGCGACCTGATATTCGGCCTGAATCCCAGTTCCCTGGCAAACCCGTTGCCCGATCCGATCGGCAACACACCGAGGAGCTTCCCCGTTCCTGCCAGCCTGGCGGCTATTGTGTGAACAGTGCCGTCACCTCCGGCAGCTATGAAAATTTTGTATTTATCGAAGTTGTTTTTTATAAGGGTCCCCGATTCATCGATGCTCAGCGACTTGTAATAGGACAGTTCATCCCTTCGTCTTTTCAGCTCTTCGGATACAAAGAACTTTATGGGAGGGATCCCCGCATTCGGATTAAGGATGAAAAGGGCTTTGCTGGATGCAGGGTCAGGCATGATGGGTCAGGGGTCAATATATGGTAAAAGTAATAAAAAAAGCTTAGCTCCCCAAGCTCCCTTGGGAGTTGGGGGTAAGAGCTTTGTTAATTTCCTGACTTGTGACAATTAGTGTGTCAGGTATGTAATCTAGCTCATTTTATACCAACCTGATCGAGTCAGTGATTACGGTAGGAATAGCGGAACGGATTGTATTCCTGTAAGCCAATATCGCCGATTCATAAACATTTCATCATGTTTAAAAGAATTTTAATCTCAATATGATGTTTAATATGCAGATATTCAATGCCATAACTTTCCCCTCCTTGGAAACTAATCTCATATCACATTTATTACACGCAGGCTATATTTCTGAATGTTAATAACATATGTTGTTATGTTGATATAATCAATTGAATGCCAAGCATATAGCATTAGTTTTTCATGTATATTAAA
>JAVEXG010000072.1:0-16311 GCA_034004115.1 Bacteroidales bacterium
CGTCTTGTGTCGCAACCACAAAGGTTTAAGAAAGTCCGAAATTGATATATTTACAATTAATTATTAGCTTTGCAAAAACTGATATCCCTGATGAGTTACGATTACAATACACAACGGAAAAGAATGGCGCTGCCCGAATACGGCAGGAATGTCCAGAAGATGGTGGATCACATTAAAACCCTCCAGGACAGGGATGAACGGAATCGCGCAGCAAAGACGATAATACAAATAATGGGGAATCTGAATCCCCAGATCCGTGATATAGGCGACTTCAAACATAAATTGTGGGATCATCTTGCAATAATTGCCGATTTCAGTCTCGACATCGATTCACCATTCCCTCCGCCCGAACGCGAGAAATTAGTGGCAAAGCCCAATGAGGTTCCCTATCGTCAGGGTGACATAAGGTTCCTTCACTACGGCAGGATAATAGAGCTGATGATAGGTGCAGCTATCCATCTCGACGAAGGTAAAGAAAAGGAGTATTTCACTAACCTGATAGTGAACCAGATGAAGAAATCCTACATCACCTGGAACAGAAGCCAGGTAAGTGATGAGGTAATCTTCAATGATCTGAAACTGCTTTCGCGCGGAAGGCTTAAGATAACTGAAGGCATTAAGATCCTTGAGGTCAAGGATCTGATACCTCCCGTCAAGAAGAAGCCGCAGCAGGGCAGGCCTCAGGGAAGACAGCAGAACAAGCCTTTCAACAAGAAGAAAGTATATAATCGCCATTAATGGGTAGTTTCATTGTTGACGGAGGCAGACCGCTCCGGGGCGAGATCGTGCCGCAAGGTGCAAAAAATGAAGCCCTGCAGGTCATATGCGCCACCCTCATCACTCCCGAAAAAGTTACAATTTCAAACATCCCCGATATAAGCGATGTAAACAGGCTGATCGAGCTGATCAGCTGTCTTGGCGTAAAGATTTCAAGAGAGTCAGGTTCAACCATGAGCTTTGAAGCCGTTGACATCGACCTTGATTATCTTCAGACCCAGCAATTCAGGACCCAGAGTTCGAGCTTAAGGGGATCAATCATGATAGTGGGCCCTTTGCTTGCTCGTTTCGGACGCGCCTTTATCCCCAAACCCGGGGGCGACAAGATAGGGCGGAGAAGGGTTGACACCCATTTTACTGGATTCACGAAACTTGGGGCAAAATTCGAATTCGATACAACCGATCCGTTTTTCAGGGTTGAAGCCGGTTCGCTGACAGGAGCTTACATCCATCTTGATGAAGCGTCGGTTACCGGTACGGCGAATATTATTATGGCGGCTGTACTTGCCAGGGGAAGAACGACAATCTACAATGCCGCCTGTGAACCCTATGTCCAGCAACTTTGCAGGATGCTGGTCTCAATGGGTGCACGCATAGAGGGCATCGGGTCCAACCTTCTTCATATCGACGGCACAACGCGGCTTGGTGGCTGCCGTCATACAATACTGCCCGACATGATCGAAATAGGGTCGTTCATAGGGCTGGCAGCCATGACCGGATCGGAAATCACAATAAAGGATGTCTCTTATGAAAACCTGGGGATCATACCCGACTCGTTCCGCAGGCTTGGAATAAATATTGAACGCATCGCCGACGACATATTCATCCCCAGGCACGATCACTATGAGATTGAGACCTTTATCGATGGTTCGATAATGACGATAGCGGATGCCATCTGGCCGGGCCTGACTCCCGACCTCCTCAGCGTTTTCCTTGTAACTGCCACCCAGGCAAAGGGAGCCGTGCTAATTCACCAGAAGATGTTTGAAAGCCGCCTTTTCTTCGTCGACAAACTCATTGACATGGGCGCACAGATAATTCTGTGCGATCCGCACCGGGCCACCGTGATCGGAATGGACAAGATGATAAAACTGAGAGGAACAACAATGTCGTCGCCCGACATCAGGGCAGGAGTAGCCTTGCTTATTGCAGCACTTTCGGCCGAAGGGAAAAGCGTAATACACAATATTGAACAGATCGACAGGGGCTACCAGCAGATAGATACCCGCCTGAATGCCCTGGGGGCATCAATCACCAGAATTTAATAATTAGCTGATTTTCATTCCCCCCAAAAAAAGTTTTCAAAATAATTCATCATAAACCGGTGGGGGTTTTGTTTCTGTCAAATTGTCAAATAACGGACGTTGGCAGATATTTTGCTGACACAAGGTATAACTCAGAAATTATAATTAGTAATGGTCAAGAAGAAATTTTTCTCCACAGGCGGGAACAAGGAAAAAAATAACACCGAAACAACTGAGAACAAAGATAATACCACGGCTCAGGATACTGAAGAGACCGATCATGCAGAGGTGACTTCCGGCAGCGAGTCGGAAGCAGTTCAGGCTGAACCGGCTGCCGGGGTGAAAGAGGAAGCTGACAAAAATAAGGATGAACAGAGGGTTATACTGGAAAAACTGGCAGAGATGCAGGACAAATACCTGAGGCTGTCAGCCGAATTTGACAATTACAGAAAACGTACCCTGAAGGAAAAGATGGATATCTCTAAATACGGAGGGGAAGAGGTACTGAAAGACATTCTGCCGGTGATTGACGATTTCGACAGGGCTCTGAAACATATGGAATCGTCGGAGAACTGCGAGGGTATTAAGGAAGGTGTAATGCTGATTTACAATAAATTAATTGAGTATCTGAAACGTAACGGGGTCAGCGAGATACCGGCCATTAATGAGGCCTTCAACGTGGATCTTCACGATGCCACAGCCAGAATTCAGGTGCAGGAAGAGGCAAAGAAGGGTAAGGTGGTGGAAGTCCTGCTGAAAGGCTATTACCTTAAGGATAAGATTTTAAGACATTCAAAGGTTGTAATAGGAGACTAAAAAGAAGAAACAAACGCGCGGGATGGAAAAAAGAGATTATTATGAGGTGCTTGGCGTGTCGAAGGAAGCGACTAAGGAGGAGATAAAGAAAGCATACCGGAAACAGGCATTAAAGTATCATCCCGACAAGAATCCAGGAGACAAGGCTGCCGAGGAGAAATTCAAGGAAGCCGCATCTGCATATGAGGTTCTTAGTAATGATGAGAAGCGTGCAAGGTATGACCGTTTCGGTCATGCCGGTGTGGGCAGCGCAGCCGGAAACGGCTTTGGAGGCGCGGGCATGACAATGGAGGATATCTTCTCGTCGTTCGGAGACATATTCGGTGATGCCTTCGGCGGTTTTGCCGGATTCGGAGGCTCGCGAAGAAGCGGAGGAAGAAGAGTAAACAAGGGAAGCAACCTTAGGGTGAAGGTAAAACTCGACCTTCAGGAGATATCGGGAGGAGTTGAGAAAAAGATCAAGGTAAACAAGTATGTAAGCTGCAGTTCATGCGACGGAACAGGCGCTGCTGACGCAAACAGCATGACAACATGCCCGACCTGCCGCGGATCGGGGCATGTAACCCGCATAGCCAATACCCTGTTGGGGCAGATGCAGACAACTTCAGTTTGTCCGTCGTGCAATGGTGAGGGAAAAACAATTACAAAAAAGTGCCCTGCCTGCTACGGCGAGGGTATAGTCCAGAAAGAAGAAATTATTAAAATCAATATTCCGGCCGGCGTTGCCAGAGGGATGCAGATGAATGTCGAGGGCAAGGGCAATGCAGCACGGCGCGGAGGAATCAACGGCGACCTGCTTGTTGTTATCGACGAGGAAGAACACCCCGATCTTATCAGGGAGGGCAACGACCTTATCTACAATCTTTTCATAAGCATCCCCGATTCAATTCTGGGAACCAATGTGGAAGTGCCGACCGTCGAAAACAAGGTGAAAATAAGGATAGAGCCAGGCACCCAGCCCGGGAAGATACTCCGGCTAAGGGGAAAGGGACTGCCCGAAGTAAACGGTTACGGCAGGGGCGACCTTCTTGTAAACGTCAATGTGTGGATCCCGAAAAGTATTTCAAAGGAAGAGTCAAAGATTATTGAGAAGTTTAAGGACAGTGAATCATTCACTCCAAAGCCCGACAAGGACGACAAAGGCTTTTTTGAAAGAATGAGAGGTTATTTTCAGTAGCCTTTACCTGAGCCCCTCCCACAGGCCATAGCCATTCATCTCCGTTCCCGTTACCAGCGGGTGATTCAGTTTTTTTGATGAATCATTATATGCATTCGGTTGAAATCGCTCCAGTTCTTCAGAGTTTTCTATATTTACATCTCTTTTTTATCCATACACCTTATAGAGATGGCACTCTTTGAAGCAAGAAACATCACAAAACAGTTCGGATCATTGTATGCACTTAACAATGTAAGCATTTCCGTTCCCAAACAATCAATCTTCGGACTGCTTGGGCCGAACGGAGCCGGAAAAACAACACTGATAAGGATTATCAACCAGATCACGGGACCCGATTCAGGCGAACTCTTCCTGAACGGACAAAAGCTTAAGCCGGAGGATGTAACCTCCATAGGTTACCTCCCGGAAGAGAGAGGATTGTACAAAAAAATGAAGGTTGGGGAACAGGCCCTCTATTTTGCCCGCCTGAAAGGACTTTCAAAGGCGGAAGCCATGAGGAGGCTCAAATACTGGTTCCAGAAGCTCGACATGATCGACTGGTGGGGAAAGAAAGTGGAGGAACTTTCGAAAGGAATGCAGCAGAAGGTGCAGTTCGTAACCACGGTACTTCATGAACCCCGTCTGCTGATCTTTGATGAACCTTTTTCGGGGTTCGACCCGGTAAACACCAATGTTATAAAGAACGAGATCCTTTTCCTGAGGGAAAGAGGCGCCACCGTAATCCTGTCGACACACAGCATGGGATCGGTTGAGGAACTCTGCGACAACATAGCGCTGATCAACAAGGCAAAGACAATACTCGAAGGGAAGGTCGATGATATCAGAATGCAGTGGGCTGGCGACGAATACGAAATAGTTTTTGAAGGGGACGTAACATTGCCGGGAAACGGTGAGCTTAAAGTTCTTGAAAAACATTTTGAGGACAACAAGAGCATCGTAAGATTCAAGACAGGAAGCAACAGGAACACCAACCAGATACTGGCTGAGGCTGTAAGCTTCGGCAGAGTCATCTCATTCAATCCTGCCCTGCCCTCTATGAACGACATATTCATCAGGGTAGTTGAAACCCGGAATTAATCCACTCCAGTCAAAAAATGATTTAATCCGTTAGCAATGAATAAAATTTCAACAATCATAAACAGGGAATACATGACCAGGGTCAGTAAAAAGTCATTTATAATAATGACAATCCTGGCCCCTATCCTGATGGCCGCTCTGATAATTGTCCCGACAGTCCTGATGGCAACCCAGGAAATGGATTACAAGAAGATAGCTGTCATAGAAGAAAATTCCGACCTCTTCAGGGGAGCCCTTAAGAACTCCGGCACGATTGAGTTTGTCTACGTCGACAATGTAAAGGTAGAGGATCTTAAAAAGACATTTGAACAGGCTGGTTATTACGGGATCCTTAATATTTCGTCAGAGATTGTAAACACACCGAACGCCATTAAGCTTATTTCGAAAAAGCAGCCTCCGATTGCTGATCTCCAGTACATTGAAAACATGCTTGAGAAGGAGATTGAGAAGCAGAAACTGATGGCATACAACATCGAAAACCTCGATGAGATAATGAGGAATGTCGAAAGCAATGTCTCGATCCAGACCCAGAAGATCGACGATACCGGACTTGTGAAGGAGACAAGCACCGGTATTGCCATGGCTCTTGCATACATAGGCGGTTTCCTGATGTATATGCTTGTCTTCATGTTCGGATCGCAGGTGATGAGAGGAGTTATCGAGGAGAAAACCAGCCGTGTTGTGGAGGTCATTGTTTCATCAGTCAAGCCCGTCCAGCTGATGATGGGAAAGATAATCGGCATTGCCCTGGTAGGACTTACCCAGTTTCTTATCTGGGTGTTGCTTACATTTGCAATTGTTGGAGTTGTAAGAGCCACTGTACTGAAAGATAAAAATCTCACTGAAATTACCCAGACTGGTCCACAGAGCCTCATGAATGAAGAGCAGCAGGCAGAGGTACAGGCTCAGATGCAACAGACGAGTCCCGAACTTACAGAGTTCAGCAAGTTGTTCGAGAGTGCTATGAACCAGCCGTGGGGACTGATAATCTTCTCATTCATTTTCTATTTCATTACAGGATATCTTCTTTACGCCTCCATCTTTGCAGCAATTGGATCGGCCGTTGACAATGAGACCGAAACGCAGCAGTTCATGCTTCCGGTCACCATCCCCATAATACTGGCGCTGATGGTAGCGATGGGAACGATGCAAAATCCCGAAAGCTCACTCTCGCTCTGGTTCTCAATAATCCCGCTTACCTCGCCGATTGTGATGATAGCAAGAATCCCTTTCGGAGTGCCTGCATGGCAGCTTATCCTTTCAATGGGGCTGATGATTGTAACATTCATCCTTTTCGTCTGGATGGCAGCCAAGATATACCGGACCGGCATACTGATGTATGGAAAAAAGACATCCTGGAAGGAAATGTGGAAATGGCTGAGGTACTCCGGGTAAGCAACAGGCTGCTTAATAGTCCGGTAAATTATTTTTAACAATTTGCCCGATCGGCATGATCGGCATTACAAAAATTATTTAATATGTCACGAATCCTGGTTATAGATGATGAACGGGCTATCAGAAACACACTGAAAGAAGTTCTGGAATATGAGAAGCATGAGGTTGACCTTGCGGAGGACGGGCCATCGGGTCTGGAGATGTTCGGCAGCAACTCATACGACATAGTGCTGTGCGACATAAAGATGGCCAAGATGGACGGTATTGAGGTGCTTCAGAAGATTTATGAAACATCTTCAGATGTACCGGTTGTAATGATTTCTGGTCATGGCAATATTGATACTGCAGTCGATGCTATAAAGAAGGGCGCCTACGATTTTCTTGAAAAGCCGCTCGACCTGAACAGGCTCCTCATTACCATCCGCAATGCTACTGACAAGTCAACCCTGATAACCCAGACTCAGGTGCTAAAGAACAAGGTAAGCAAGATGTATGAGATAGTCGGGGAATCGGAGCCGATTAAAAGGGTAAAGGAGATGATCGACCGTGTTGCCCCGACCGAGGCAAGGGTACTGATTACCGGCGCCAACGGAACGGGAAAGGAACTTGTCGCCCACCAGATTCACGAAAAGAGCAACAGGGCAAAAGCTCCCTTTGTTGAAGTCAACTGCGCTGCCATTCCTTCGGAACTGATCGAGAGCGAACTGTTCGGCCACGAAAAAGGCTCATTCACCTCAGCCATAAAACAAAGGATAGGCAAATTCGAGCAGGCAAACGGAGGCACAATTTTTCTGGATGAGATAGGCGATATGAGTCTGTCGGCCCAGGCCAAGGTACTGAGGGCCCTCCAGGAAAACAAGATTAGCCGGGTCGGATCGGACAAGGATCTTCACGTCAATGTCAGGGTTATTGCAGCCACAAACAAGAATATCAGGAAGGAGATTGAGAATAACACCTTCCGGGAGGACCTTTACCACAGGCTGAGTGTTATAATTATCCATGTTCCAACCCTTAACGAACGCTCCGACGATATCCCTCTGCTTGCTGAACATTTCAACACCCTGATCTGCGGAGAATACGGGATGAGTAAAAAAACTATCAGAAAAGATGCCATCCAGGAACTGCAGAAGATAGAATGGACCGGGAATATAAGGGAATTCAGGAATGTGCTTGAAAGGCTTATCATTCTGTGCAGGGATGAGATAACCGGCGCCGATGTGATGGCTTATGCACGTCCGGTTTCAGGATCAAATATCCTGTAGTCAGGGCCCGGCTTAAAATCTGAAGTAAATAAACGGCATTGCAGCGACACTGCCCATCCCGAAAAGAAGGAATCCGGCAATCAGCACAAGGATCATCTGGACTGCCAGTGGAGTATTGATGAATAATCCCCTGTACCATTCCTTAAATTTCTCAGGAAGAAAATGTATTATATATCCTGCAGCCATCAGTGCAAATGCACCGCTGTAGGCATGAAATATTGTTCCGAATGATGCAGGCACAAAGTCATTGAATATCTGCCTGAGCATAAGCACAACGCTGTGCATGTTCTGCGCCCTGAAAAAGATCCAGCAAAAACTTACGAAATTGAATGTCAGGAATACCGACAAGGCAGTTGCCAGCCGGCCCTTTTGAACCGGAGTACCGAAAATATAATCCTTTATTTTATTGATTGCCAATCCTATGCCATGAAGTCCTCCCCATATAAGGAACCTGAGGCTGGCCCCGTGCCAGAGTCCTCCGATAAGCATTGTCATCATTATGTTTAAAAGAGTGCGAAGTCTGCCTTTCCGGTTTCCTCCCATCGGTATGTAAAGATAATCCTTGAGCCATCGTGACAGTGAGATGTGCCATCTTCGCCAGAAATCGGTAAGATCCAGGGCCTTGTAAGGTGAATTGAAGTTCACTGGCAGCCGGAAACCCAGGATCAGCGCGACGCCGATGGCGATATCGGTATATCCCGAAAAGTCACAGTAAATCTGAAGTCCGTATCCATACACAGCCAGAAGATTTTCGAATCCCGAATAAGCTGTCGGCAGTTCAAAAACCCTGTCGATGAAATTGACCGCAATGAAATCCGAGATTATTATCTTCTTTGTCAGGCCTTTCACTATCAGAAACACAGCATGGCTGAACTCCCTTTTTGTAACATTGTATTCCCTGTAAAGCTGAGGGATGAACTCCGATGCCCTTACAATAGGACCGGCAACCAGCTGGGGAAAGAAAGAAACGTAGAAGCCGAAGTCGCTGACATTCCTCACAGGCTCCAGCTTCTTCCTGTACATGTCGATGGTATAACTCAGCGACTGGAATGTAAAGAATGAGATTCCTACAGGAAGTACTATGGAGCTTATATTGAAATCAGTACCCAGCAGGCTGTTCGACAGGGCCCCGAGTACATCTGTAACAACTATGTCTGTTCCAAACAGATCATTTATTGTCTGCACGAAAAAGCCGGTATACTTGAAATAAGCCAGCAGTCCGATATTCGACAAGATGCTGAGTAACAGAAAAAACCTCTTTCCTGCCCTGGACCCCGATCTGTAAATCAGCAGCCCGCATGTATAATCTATCAGTGTGACAAAAACCAGCAGCAGGAGAAAGAGTCCGCCTGCCTTGTAGTAAAAGAAAAGGCTCACCAGCAGCAGGTAAAAATTCCTTACAAACATTTTTTTGTAAAACAGGATGAATCCTGCAAGGACAAAAAGGAAGAAAATCCAGAATGCCGGTGATGTAAAAATGAATGTTTTTGCCGGATCGTAGCTGAAAATATCAGAGACCAGAGTCTTCAGAAAAGCCTGCGGGGGATGAGCGCCGGCCATGGGAACAACTGCCTCCCTCTTTGCAAGGGCAGATGTATCGATCTGTACGACAGGCGGGATTTTAACTACAGGATCGGGCTCCCTCTGAGTAAAAAGATCCTTAACCATTAGTTGTGCAAGCCTGTCGGCTCCCTGGTCGGTAAGGTGAACATAATCGGGCTTGGCCATTGGCGGATTCATGTTGAACCACTTCACTATGGACGACTGACCTCCCATTGCCGTCCGGGCATCCCAGAAGGCAGCTCCAGCCAGGTCCGCCGCATTCCTCTGGGCTTTGATAATTTTGGGAATATTCGGGTACGACTTCACCCGGGTGCCATCCTGAAAAGCCATGTCGGTGAGTCCTACAACCAGCAGGCCGGTTCCGGGTGAGATTTCCCTGAGCAGGTCAATCTGACGGGCCATGCCTTTCTCATAATAGGAATAATCATTCCTGATTGTTGTGGCAAGGTTAAGGCCGTAGTGAATCACAACCAGGTCGGGCTTCAGCAGGTCGTAGGCTTCCTTCAGGTTTTCCTTCCCTATCATCGTGAACTCAAGTCCTGCGCTTCCCCTCTGCGGGATATTGTCAACCACAATCCCGGTACTGCTCTCGATGCTTATTCCGTAAAGGTCGGGGCTTGTATTGCCTGAAAAATCTATAAGTATGTTGCGCGATCCGGACAGTCTGCATACATACTCCGTCATTTTCCCGGATGATTTAAGGGTATCGGTTATAACGGGATTATCTCCTGATTTTATCTCGATCTTAACGTTGCCCCCGTTGTTCCTGTAGAAGATCCTGAGATAGTCAAATTGTGATTCATCCCTGTCGGCAAGTACTGACGGAACGATCCTTATCCATGATTTAACCCTGGAAGCGGAGACTGCTCCCTCCGGCATGTATCTGCAGAAGGCCATGAAGGGTCCAAGGTCGTTATGAGTAATCTGTCCGTTTCGGAAAGAAAGGTAATTGTATCTTTTCCAGTTTGATGAGGCCCTTACATAAAACGAACGGGTATAGGTGACGGGCATCACGGGCAGCAACAGACCGGGTCCGGTACCGCCATGTTCCTTTCTCAGATACCTTCTTATATAGGAAGTGATCCTGTCGCCCTCGATCTGGGAATCACCGTAATACAATACTCTTACCTGCCTTGACTGCGAATAAATGAGTCCGTCGAGGAAAACCGACATGGGATCGCGGGGCGGAACTATTGTATCGGCAGCTGCAGAATCGGCTATAACTGTAATGGTTTGAACAGGTGCCGGAGAGAAAGCGGTCTCAGGGGAATCCGCGGTCCCGTTCGGTTCAGAATGGCCGTTTGACTGTGTTTGAAGAAGGTTGGCGGGAAACAGGTTGTTGACCGTGGGAAGATCAAGGTCCCAGGGTAAAATATATGAAAGACCTGCAAAGCAGACCAGATAAATCAGCAAAAGCAAAAATATCCTTATCGGGCGCATCTGGGTCAGAGAGATCAGCTCTTCTTCTTAATTTTCAATACCTGTCCGACTTTTATCCTGGACGCGTCGCTGATGCTGTTCAGCTGAAGCACATCAGAGGTGCTGACGTTATCGAACTGTTTAACAATATCCCATATCGTATCACCCGACCGGACTGTATAGGTTATGAAATCCCCTTCAGGTGCCGTCTGCATAAAACTCATCGCCGGACCCGACGGTGCAGTTTTTCCATTCATAGCCTGTTTCTGGGCGAAGGTCATGTCTGTAACCTGCGAATAGTAATCTGCCTTTGAAGGATCGACATAGATGGCGAGCTTCTGACCTACCCTGATCGTATTCCTGTATATATTGTTCCAGTACCGCAGATCGGACAATCCGACACGGTACCACTCAGAAATAAAGCCCAGGTTATCTCCGTCCCTGACTGTGTAAATCAGCTTTGTTTTTCCCTTGATATCAGGTGGTGCATATGTTGAACGTGTCGGATCGGCTGTCTGGTTAATCCTGCTCAGATAGATATCGGGTTTGTAGTTCCTGATTGTGTCGTTAAGATCGATAAAATCGCCAAGGTGGTTCATCGGGAGTGTCAGTGAGAATGGCTTTGACGAACCCGGTACCAGTCCTGTCCTGTACTGCGGATTGAGTGCCTTCAGTTCTCCCATTGGAATGCTCATCACCTCAGATATCTGGTTCAGGTGGATATCGGTGGTTACCATTATGGTATCGGTGGCTACGGGGATATTCAGGGGCAAAGGCCTGATCCTGTGTTCTGCATAATAATTCATTGCATATGCAGCGGCCACATACTGGGGGATATAACCCCTCGTCTCGCGGGGCAGCCTGTAGTAGATAGCCCAGTAATCCTTCTTGTTGTCCGAGCGCCTGATAGCCTTGTTTACATTACCCGGACCGCAGTTATAGGCCGCAATTACAAGAATCCAGTCATTGTATATCTTGTAGAGGTCCTTCAGGTATTTTGCGGCTGCATGAGTGGCTTTTATCGGGTCCCTTCGTTCGTCAACCAGCGAATTGATAGTAAGTCCGTAACTTCTTCCGGTGCTGTACATAAACTGCCAGAGGCCCGTGGCTCCTGCACGTGATACTGCGTTCGGATTAAGGGCCGATTCAATCACGGCCATGTATTTCAGCTCGGCAGGCAGACCGTATGAATCAAATATATCCTCTATCCTGGGAAAGTAGTAGTCAGACAAGCCGAGAACTGCACTGAACTGTTTTCTTTGTTTTACCGTGTAGACGTGGATATGATTCCGGATGATGCTGTTATAGGGAAGTTTTATAAGTGAATATATTTTGCTTATCCTTCCCTTGTAGATTGTATCGGGATATTCTATTCCGGCTGAATCGCCCATGAAATCATCAGGATGGCCTTCCATTGCCATTCTTACATACCAGCTGTTAACAAGGCTGTCGAGGTCGGCTGATATTTTTTCGGCATATATCTCTGAATTGAGGATTATTGTATCATTCACCGACCAGGCGTTTGTGAACAGGAGGGCCAGAAGGAGGCTTATTAGTGATTTCTTTATATTTATCATTCTTCCGTTCATTAAGTTTAAAAGTTATAAGTAAGACTGACGTTAACCCCGGCTCCGGCAACACCCGGAACAGGCATCCGAAGGGGAGCAATCTGAAGGTCGAGCTGATCGGTGACATCAAAATTAGCAAGGCTGGCATCAACGTTTGCGTCGAGCACCGTAATGAGATACCATGCAGCAATGCCGATATAACTGAGGTCGCGGTACTGCTTGTAGTAATCGACGGCTTTGAGCAGGTTATCCTCGACCCACGATTTGGTTGAAGGGTTATACGTTTCAGGATGAAGGACAGGATCGTAATCAGCCGGATCGGCGCCCTTGATAAGTCCGATATAGCTGTTGGTTTCCGGGATTTTATCTGTGAAATCCTGATAAGCCTTCATCATCTCATTGTATTTGCCTGAATTAAATCCAATACTATAGGCAATGCCTCCAAAACCCGCGTAAACGAATGGAATCTTCCAGTATTTCCTGTTGTAAACCTGGCCGAAGCCGGGGAATGCCACTGCAAGCATGGTGGCTTTCATCGGCTCTGGTCTGAATATCCTTTTTGCCGGCCTGGCAACAACAATTGAGTCCTGTGCCGGCAAAACAGCCGGAACACAAAAAAATAACGCGATGAGAATAATTTTTATTTCCCTAATTGTTCTCAAAACCAGCAGAAACCGGATTTTTTCCCGCAGCGGGCGGGACCGGAGCGACAAATATAATTATTTTCAGTAGTTAAGCCGGTCAAAGAGGCCCAAAATGCGCTCCATCTCTTCCGGATTCTCGAAAGGGATAACTATCTTTCCCTTACCTTGTTCATTAATCCTGAAATTGATCTTTGTGGAGAAAATCCGGTCCAGGTGTTCGGAAAGTTGTTTGAAATCCTCATTGAGTTTCTTTTTCCTTTCCGTTTTAACCGGATCCTTTATGGTCTTGGACTGAAGTGATCTGACCAGTTCTTCTACCTGCCTCACCGAAAGTTCACCGTCGATGATGCTGTAATAGACATCCATCTGGGCTTTTGGATTCTCGATATTGACGAGGGTCCGGGCATGGCCCATCATGATGCTCTTGTTGCGGATTCCGAGCTGAATCTCGGCCGGCAGGCGCAGAAGGCGCAGGTAGTTTGATATTGTTGAACGCTGCTTTCCTACCCTGTCGCTAAGCTGTTCCTGTGTAACCCTGCACTCTTCGATAAGCCTCTGGAAGCTGATTGCCACTTCCATTGCGTCGAGATCCTCACGCTGGATGTTTTCCACCAGGGCAAGCTCAAGCATTGCCTGGTCATCAGCTGTCCTGATATAAGCAGGTACATGTGTCAGCCCCGCCAGGCGTGCCGCCCTGAGGCGCCTCTCGCCGGCTATAAGCTGGTAGCGTCCGCCCGCTGTTTCCCTTACGGTGAGGGGCTGAACAATACCAAGCTTCTTAATTGATGCTGCAAGCTCCTCAAGCGACTGCTCATCAAAATGACTCCTTGGCTGAAAAGGATTACCGTCTATCGAATCGACTGCTATATCCATGTTGGGTTCTACTTTTCTCTCAAGTACTTCTTTCTCAACACCATCAATCAATGCTCCAAGTCCTCTTCCTAATGCATTCTTTTTTGTCATGGTCAGTTCGGTTAACGTTTTATTTCCCGTCGGGATCATGCTTTTCGATAAGCTCCTTGGCCAGATTCAGGTAGTTGACGGTTCCTCTCGAATCGGCGTCATACAGTATAGCCGGCTGCCCGAAGCTTGGAGCCTCCGAAAGCTTGACATTCCTTTGAATGATAGTCTTGAAGACCATCTGCTGGAAATGTTTATTCACCTCTTCGGCAACCTGGTTCGAAAGCCTGAGCCTCGAATCATACATAGTCAGAAGAAAACCCTCTATCTCGAGGTCGGGATTAAGGTTGCCCTGTATTATTTTTATAGTGTTTAAAAGCTTGCCCAGACCCTCAAGCGCAAAATACTCGCACTGCACAGGGATGATCACCGAGTTTGCAGCAGTGAGGGCGTTCACGGTGAGCAGCCCCAGCGACGGGGAACAGTCGATGATCACATAATCATAATTCCCTGAAATCTTCGAGAGAATGCCCTTGAGTATCTTTTCCCTTTCGGGCCTGTCGAGCATCTCTATCTCGGCTCCGACAAGATCGATGTTGGAAGGCATCACCGACAGATTCTCAACATTTGACACCATTACGGTGTCATAGGGCTCCTTTCCGTCAACCAGACAGTCGTAGAGAGTCGACTTCAGCTGACGCGTGTCAATGCCTATCCCGGAAGTGGCATTTGCCTGAGGATCAGCATCAATTATTATAACTGTCTTTTCAAGGGCAGCCAGACTGGCCGCCAGGTTTATTGCTGTCGTCGTCTTGCCTACCCCACCCTTCTGATTCGCAATAGCTATGATCCGTCCCATTTGATTCCAGATTGAAATTCCTTATTCTTTTCGAGCTTCAAATTTACTACTTATGAATTTTTAGCTTTGGAGAGCCAATAATGTAATTGTAAACATTTTATTTGTCCTTATCAACATTTTATTAACAGTGTCTTTTTTTATGAATCCCTAATGTGCTCACCTGTTGCGACTCACTGCAATTTTGTAAATTTGATCTCCCTGAAAAGCGTTTATTCTTCATTTATTCACATATTTGCCCAAAAGAATCCCGATGGAAAAACCCGGATCAAATCCCGAATGGTGCGCTATCTTTAATCCGAACGCCGGCAACTGCAAAGGATCGAAGGATCGTGACAGAATTTCTGACGTACTCGGCAGGAACGGCATAAGGTTCACCTCACGTACAACAACAGGGAGAGGTCAGGCAACGGAATTCACAAGGGAAATTCTTGCCGAAGGTTACAGGAAGATAATTTCAATCGGCGGCGACGGTACGCTGCACGAGATTATAAACGGTGTCTTCACCCAGGATCACTGTCTGCCGAAAGAGGTGACAATCGGCCTGATACCTGTCGGGACCGGAAACGACTGGGGACGAATGTTCGGGATACCCCTGGTTTATGAAGGGGCAGCCGGGGTGATAAAAGAAGGGAAAACCCTTCTTCACGACATAGGCGTCATAGACTATTTCAGCGGAAGTGAAAAACTAAGGACCTTCTTTATCAATATAGCCGGTCTGGGCTTTGAAGCGGCAGTTATAAAAAGAACCAACAGGCAGAAGGAAAAAGGAAGGAGCAGTAAGGCAATCTACTTCTTTAACCTGCTGGCAAGCCTTATCTCCTACAGTAATACTCCGGTTGAAATTACAATCAACGGGAAAACCAGTCAGGCAAAAGTATTCTCAATCAACATCGGGAATGGCAGATATTGCGGCGGCGGGATGAGGCAGACACCCGATGCCCTTCCTGACGATGGCTTGCTCGACATCACTGTGATAAAGGAGATGGGAAAGCTGGAAATAATAAAAAGTCTCAGCATGCTTTACGACGGAACTGTCCTGAGTCATCCGAAAATAGACGGATTCAGGACCACCGGGCTGAAAGTGGTTTCAGATTCAATGCTGCATATAGAAGCTGACGGGGAATTGCTTGGCCACACACCGGCAGAATTCAGCATCATTCCGTCGGCAATAAATATAATCTACGGGAAAAAGCTCATTCAATGACCGCTATCTCATAGAGGCCGGGCCATCTCTTGCCGGTTACAAATATCCTTCCGGTAAGCTGATCCCATGCAATTCCGTTCAGGACATCAGCATTTACCTCGCGTCTTTTTGCTTCGGGGTAAAGGCGTGAAAGATCGACATAGGAATTCACCTTGCCGGTTTCAGGATCTATCCTTGCAATGAGATCAGTCATCCATATATTGGCCCATATCTCACCGTTTATGTATTCAAGCTCGTTCAACTGGTCAACCTTTTTTTCGTTGTCATAAACCTCGAGCCTCGAAACGGCATCGAACATCTCAGGCTCATGGAAATACAGGATATTGGAGCCGTCGCTTCTAACGATCCTGTCGCCGATTGTTGTAAGACCCCATCCCTCGCCCTGATAATATATCTTATTGATCTG
>JAVEXG010000073.1:0-8634 GCA_034004115.1 Bacteroidales bacterium
ACCTTTCCAGCCAATACCTTTCCTTTTACTTGTGCCATGTTTATTTAGTTTTAAAGTTAATGATTTGATTTCTGACTCTCCATTTAGCGAAATTTATGCCAAACAGGTTTTTACTGACTCTACCGGTATTTAGCCGACATTTTATCGGTCATGTCCTGACAATTTCTCTGACAATCCATGACATCCTGACTTATTTTATTAATTATCAATACTATGTTGGTTATAAAAACAAAGTGTCAGTCTATGACAAACTGACACTTTGTTTAATAATTTTATTACAAACCTTCTAATTTTCAGGTTGCTGTTCATTTCCCGAAGGAGTCGTTGCCGGCGCATTGGGGACTGCGGTAGGAAGGGTTGGTATTGCATTCGGATCGACGGCATTCTGTATGGAACTCTCAATCCTTGATCGCTCTGCACCCGACCCGCGGGGAATCGTAGCTGTTGCAACCACACAGAGAATCAGAATGGCACCAGCCAGCGTCCACGTTGATTTTTCAAGAAAATCTGCAGTTTTCCTTATTCCCATCGACTGTCCGGCAGAAGTGAAATTGGCGGCCAGACCCCCTCCCTTCGAATTCTGAACCAGCACTATCAATACCTGAAGTACACAGGCAATGATGATTATGACCGAAACAAAAATATAAATTCCCATTTAAATGCTATTTAATGATCTTTGTTATCTTTTCAATTTGAGCCGCAAAGTAATCACTTTTTTCCGGAAATTTCAAACATAATTTCTCATAAATATCTATTGCCTTGGAATAATAGCCCTGAGTGAGATAGATCTTAGCCAGCGTTTCGGTCACAAATACATCCTGCTCCTCGGTATATGGTTTTGAAAGATCTTCATTATGAACAACAGTCTTTTCCGTTTTCGGTTCAATCCTGGGGTTCGTCATTATGAACCTGTCAATAAGATCAGCCTGTACCTTCTTTTTATAGTCATTGACAGGTACTGCAGGCTCCACTTCAGGTATTTCACTTTCGGGTTCGGGAATTTCAACAACGGGAGTAAATGAAAATCCCGGATCCATGTAGAATATTTCTTCCTCCTCTTCTGCGGTTTCCTTTTTATCCAGCTTCTCCATCATGAACAACGGCCCGTCATAATCAAGATCGTCAGTGCCGGGATCGATTGTTCCGATCACAGTCCTTTCAAGAAGATTCTCCATGGTGTCGGGCTGATCCTTTACGAGCCTTGGCCTGGAATCCTTCTCTATCTCCTCAATAAGGTCCTGGCTGTTAAGTGCAGATTCAAGAACCGTCTGGGCAAGATCGCCTTCTGAAGATTCGGTAACAGAGGCAACTGTTTCAACAACCGGTTCCTCCTGAAGGACCTCAGGTTCGGCAACCGGTGGTTCGGATTCATCAGGTTCGGCAACCGGTGGTTCGGATTCTTCCGGTTCCGGATGAACAGGTTGTACCGCTGCCTCTCCTGCTGCCGGCTTGTCGGCGGCGACATCCATTTCGACCACCGAGGGGGCTATCTTAAGAAGGTTGAAAAGCACCTCCCGGTCGGCAATGTGAATGGCAGAATTCCTGAGCTGATTCTCAAACCTGATATCCGAATTCTCCCTGAGCCCTTTCAGCAGAAGCAGGTGAGCTGTCTGGAAAAACGGATATATGTTTACCAGCTCGCTCAATTCTGCGAGAACCTGTCTGTCGACAGGCGCATTGCCATCCATCAGGTTCAGGTAGTCACTCTTATTCATTGACGGTTACCAGTTAACGAATGCAGCGTTGAAGATGTCCTCAACAAGCATTTCGACGATATTTTCCGACAGATCGGCTTCCACCTCGCTCAGGTTGCTCAGACTGCTGTAATCCTCATATCTGGAAAATGTCTGTTCAAAGCTTTTCTCGGGATCTGCCACGTTTGTAAACTTAACCCTTACTGCAATAGTGAACCGGTTCATTGCAGCAGTTGCATCGGCTGACACCGTAAGCGGTCTGGTGTTGTACTCGGCGATCTCCCCCTCAAAATTGGCATCGCCCAGCCCGTTTACGACAGCAAGGTTTGTCTGTGCCTTGCATTTGTCAATCAGCTCATCAGTAATCGTCTGGCTTAATCCCGGCTGTACAAGACTTGCCCTGTTCTGAAAATACTGGATGCTGACGGAGCTTAATCCGACAGTGCTTGCTCCTGAAAAGGAATAGATGCCGCACGAATGCACAAGGAATGCAACAGCAGTGATGACCAGCCAGGTCGTCGCGGCCGGGCGACAAATGCTATTCCTACATTTCAATATCATATTCCTTAATTTTTCTGTAGAGAGTGCGTTCCGAAATGCCAAGCTCCTGCGCTGCAAGCTTTCTCTTGCCGTTGTACTTCTCCAGTGCCTTTCTGATCATCTCAATCTCCTTTCCGGCAAGGGAAAGCGACTCTTCAACCACTTCTTCCGTATCCTGAATATTGGTCCTTGCATGATGAGTAAAATCCACATTCTGGGGATCTCCGGCCGTTACAACTGAATCGTTCCGTCCTGTATCCCTTATCAGATTTTTAATAACACCCGAGTTGCTCTCATGGAACCTCAGGTCAATATCGCCCGACTTGATCAGATCCAGAACAAGATTCTTCAGGTCATTCATATCACTCTTCATGTCGAAAAGTATCTTGTAAAGTATCTCACGTTCAGACGAAAATGATTTGTCCTCATCCCTTTTTATAACAGCCGGAAGCTTGACTCCGGTATAGTCGGGAAGATAAGCATGCAGTACCCCGTAGCTTATCTCCCTCTCACTTTCGATTATTGAGATTTGTTCCGTTATATTCTTGAGCTGGCGGACATTGCCCGGCCATGAATAACTGAGGAGCAAATTCTTTGCCTCGTTGCTCAGGCGTATCGAAGGCATCCTGTATTTCTCGGCAAAATCTACGGCAAACTTCCTGAAGAGCAGGAAAATGTCCTCTCCCCTCTCCCTCAGCGGCGGAATTTTTATGGGAACCGTATTCAGCCTGTAAAACAGGTCCTCCCTGAATCTGTCATGCTCAATTGCCTTTGATACATCAACATTACTGGCAGCGATGACTCTCACGTTTGTCTTCTGCACCTTCGATGAGCCCACGCGGATAAACTCTCCTGTCTCGAGGACCCGCAGCAGACGGACCTGGGTTGAAAGAGGGAGCTCTGCAACCTCATCAAGGAAGATAGTACCTCCGTCAGCAACCTCGAAATACCCTTTCCTGCTTTCAGTGGCTCCGGTGAATGAGCCTTTTTCATGACCAAAAAGCTCCGAGTCGATAGTTCCCTCAGGAATGGCCCCGCAGTTAACTGCAATGTAAGGTCCGTGCTTTCTGGTGCTGTGATTGTGAATCACCTGCGGAAATGACTCCTTGCCGGTCCCGCTTTCTCCTGTAATGAGCACCGAAAGATCGGTAGGTGCCACTTGCACAGCTATATCTATGGCCCTGTTCAACCCCGAAAAGTTGCCTATTATACCGAACCGCTGCTTTATGCTCTGAATATCTTTCATATCCGTTTCCCACTGCTGCGAATTTAAGATATTTTTGAAACATTGGGAAATGCTATTTTCGTAAATTCGTGACATGAAGAATACAGCAGACATTCGAATCGCAGGCATTATTCCTGCAAGATACGCATCAACAAGGTTTCCGGGAAAACCACTTGTAATGATAGGCGGTAAACCAATGATAAGAAGAGTATACGAACAGGCCTCACTCTCGCTGCAGACCGTTTATGCAGCAACTGACGACCAGAGGATTTATGATGCTGTCGCCGGCTTTGGCGGCAAGGTGGTAATGACCTCTGCTGATCACCGGAGCGGGACCGACAGATGCGCAGAGGCCGCTGAGAAAATTGCCGGCCTCGAAGGATTCACTCCCGATGTTATTGTCAATATCCAGGGCGATGAACCATTCATCAGGCCTGAACAGATTGACCTGCTTGCTTCGTGCTTTGACGACAGCTCGGTTGAAATTGCCACCCTGGTGCGCCGGGCAGAACCGGGCGAGGATCTTGTAAATCCCAACCAGCCCAAGGTTGTCCTCGACCTTTCCGGAAACGCAATCTATTTCAGCCGGTCGGTGATCCCCTTCATTCGCGATGCTCCTGCGGCCGAATGGTCAGCCAGGCACACCTATTACAAACACATTGGCCTGTATGCCTACAGGACCGGTGTTCTCAAACAGCTTACCTCATTGCCTGGAAGCCCGCTGGAGAAGGCGGAATCACTTGAACAGAACAGATGGATTGAAAACGGATTCAGGATCAGAACAGCTGTCACTCTCTGGGAAAGCGTAGGAATTGACACCCCGGAAGACCTTGAAAGAGTAGAAAAAATCTTTGATCAGAAAGATAAAAATGCCTACCTTTAACCCGGTTGTTTAAAACAAAACAGGCATAGAGTGCGTATGAGGCAAATTCTACTCTTTATTTTCATATTATTCACCCCTTTAATCCTTCAAGCCCAGAAGGATAGCACTGTTGTTGTCAGATATTTTCCTCAAAAAGCCTTTTCCAGGGAAGCCCCTGTAACAAATATCACAATTTATCCGGTTCCTGTCAGGGACAACAGCTTTTCGATAAAGGCCGACAGGGATATTACGGCAGTCAAGGTGACCAATATGATCGGACAGGATATTTTCAGAGTCAGGTATACAAATCCCGTTTCTGCAACCAAAGTGCTGCTTAAGAAACCTGCAAGGGGAATGTACCTGGTGACAATTGGATTTGCCGACGGGACAAGAATTGTCAGGAAGGTGATGATTGAGAATCCGGAATAGAAAATGTAGTCCGGATTCAGCGGATACGGGGAAATTTCCGCATACCTCTTAATATATAGACATAATGTTTATGAACAGGGAAACAATCTTATTTGTTGATTGTTAGTATTAAGGGGTGAAGAAACTTTAAAAAACATACTATTAAGAAAGCCATGGAAGAAGGGACGAATGTTTTTTCAATAAAGGACCTTGAAAATTTTTCGGGAATAAAGGCCCATACAATAAGGATTTGGGAGAAAAGATACAGGATACTGGAACCCGACAGGACCGATTCCAATATCAGGACTTACAGCGAAACCGAGCTGAAGAAGATCCTCAATGTGGCCTATCTGAACAGGAATGGCCTGAAGATCTCCAAAATAGCCACGCTGAGCGAAGATGAGCTTACGGCAAGAGTTATGGCCGTCAGCAGCCAGGATGAAAAGAAGGAGAACAGTTTCAGGACGGGAAACGTCCTGATGTCAGCAATCAGGTTCAATGAACACGAGTTCAGAGGCGTTATTGAACCATTCGTCCATAAACACGGGATCGAAGATGCATTTATAATGTACCTCCATCCCCTGCTTGAAAAGGCCAGGTTGCTCTGGCAGACGGGAAGCCTTTCAAGAGCCCAGGAACAGTTTGTCCGTAATGTAATAAAGCAGATCCTTACCCAGGAAGACAACAGCCTCAAGGTGCCTGCCATAAAGGCAAAGGCTTCGGTTGCCATGATAAATACTTCTGACAACCTGTCGGACAATAATTTCCTTTTTTATAAGTACCTCCTGAAGAAAAGAGGATTTGACGTGATATTCACCGGAGGAATCCTTCCCGCCTCGGAGGTGATCGAAATTCACAAGATAAAGGCATTCGATTACCTTGTGGCAAATTCAGGTTCCTTCGACTTCTCAAGAAAGAAGATAAGCTATTTCAGCAGCATCGGAAAATCTCTTCTGATCAGGAAAATCATACTTACGGATTTCCCCGAGTCAAATGAAAAGAGAATACCCGAGAATATTATTATCACGAGAAATCCTGAAGAATTCAAACAGATTGTCCCGACACTGAAATTTTAAACCGGGCTGCCTGACCCATGGCGGGTGATTGCTTTTACTGCTGCCTTTTATCAGGAATTGGTCCTTCCGACAGAAGTCCCCTGAAATAATCCGTTTCCCTGTCGAGACTGACAGACGGGAACCTGTTTTTTACCTGAGCGATCTTCTCAAGCATGCCTTCGGCAAACTTTCTTATCTCACTTCTGTCATCGGTAAGGATCCTATGGGATACCGCCCTTGAAATTCCTTCCACTTCATGCCATAAGGTTCCGGAGGAATCATCAAAATAACACCTGGTGAATGCTTCCCAGATATAATCCACTGCGGTATCCGACAGGTGATGCATATCGGCACCATAGAACCGGTAATCGCGCAGGTCGTCCATAACCAGCTCATAAGCAGGAAAATATGCCGGTCCGGAGGGATGACCGAGTAGTCTCTCGACAGCAAGAAACAGTACCGACTTGCTGACCTGGTTGCCATGGGCCCCATCTTTCCAGTGACGTACCGGACTGATTGTGAAAACAACTTTCAGCTCAGGAAACGATGCTTTCAGATTGTCGAGCAATCCGCTCCACAGGCTGACAATTTCATCGGGAGTCAGCAGTTCATGGCTGAAATATGAAGCGGGTATCTTATGGCAGTTCGACACAATTCTTCCTGTCTCCTTCCACCTGAAAACCCTGGCCGTGCCGAAGGTGATAAAAAGGAATCTGGCATCTGAAAGGAAAAGCCGGGCTTCCTCCTCCCTCCTGCTGATCCTATCAAGAATCTTCTGAGGATCATCCGATGAAAAATCGGTGTAATGATCGAAACTGATCCAGAGGCTGCCATGCCTGTACAGACTGCCGGGATCATGCTTCGCCGGGGTAATAAATGAATTAATTGTATTGCTAACCGAAACCGGATTGTAGACCGTCCCGGCGGGATTGATCATCACAGGCATGTTTCCGGCCTGCATACGGCTGCCAACCGCCGCTGCAAAGCACGATCCGATGAACATCACCGGCGTCCGGTAAGTTATTTTACTGTCCGACGGATCGATTTTGAATGTTGTCCTGAGTTCCATCCGCTATAAATATTTTCAGGAAAGCTTATCCTCAATCCAGCTTCTGATAGTATCGAACACCTCGTGCCGGCAGAGATCATTGTGAAGCTCATGGTAAGCACCCTCCCATAGCCTGAGCTCAACAAGGGGAGTTTTTTCAGCAAACTCGAGGCTTCCTTCGTGAGAACAGATCTGATCTCCTGTCCCGTGCATCAGCAGCAGGAGTTTTTTAAGATTTGAGGCATTCTTCAATGCAGCCGATGCTGCCGACATGGCCGAATGAAACAGGGAGACCGAGATCAGTTCATGAACCCTGGGATCCTTCCTGTATTGCTCCACAACAGCGGCGTCGCGGGATATATGATCGACCACCAGTCCCGATGACTGAACAAGCGACGGCACAATACTCTTCAGGATACCGGCCAACTTCACTTTCATCCTGTCGGGTTCAAATGAAAGCCTCAGCCATGGGGAGGTTACTATCGCCCCCCTGATATCCGGATTCTTTCTTATCAGATAGTCAAGCACAATGCCTCCTCCAAGACTATGCCCATAGAGAAACAGCGGAACACCCGGAAATGTTTTCCTGCACTCCCTCAGAAGTATGTCAATCATCTCGTCTGTAATTGCGTAACTCCTTATATGCCCCTTCTTTCCGTCTGAAATACCGTGACCGGGCAGGTCGACACCGGCCATTCCGATCATAGCCTCAGAGAATAGACCAGCCCAGCCTTCGTACCTCCGGATGTGTTCTCCCACACCGTGAACAAGTATTATCATGGCGCGAAGCTTCTCGCCGGGACTAATGATAAAGCCCCTCAGGACATATCCGTTGCTGAGTTTTATGTTGAAATCCATTCCTGCTTTTTTTTGTTAAATGTACGAAAGATGACAATATGTTGAACTGCTATCATCAACAATAGGTGGTTTGAAAAGGCGTGAAGGCAGAAAAGGCGCAGGGCGCAGGGCACTGGGCACAGGTGTCTTATGTGCAGGATTCAAAACCATTCTCCCCTATTCCTCTTCCCCAAAATAATTATTTTTTGTTTATGCATAATTTGGAATGATAACACAAACCATATTCTTAACATCTGTTTATCTGTACTTTATGAAATCTTCTTATTTAGAACAGAACCGATATTAATAGATTTATGGATATTAAGATTTGTTTATCTTTTATTCTTTGTGTAGTTTTGCCTTTACAATCAAAAAATAAGAACCATGACAGCACAGGAATTCAACAGCAGCCTGATAGAGATGAAAAGCAACCTTCAAAGGTTCGCCATGAGTCTTACATCAGACAGGGATACTGCCCTGGATCTTGTCCAGGATACGTATCTGAAGGCGATAACATACAAGGAGAAATTCGTCGATTATACAAATCTCAAGGCCTGGGTTTTCACAATTATGAAAAACACCTTTATCAACAACTACAGGCGTAATGTGAAGGAGAACACCATTATCGACGGCACTCAGGATCTTTACTATCTTAACATGCCCCACGACAAGGGATTCATATCACCAGAGTCAAAATATGCACAGGGTGAGATCGAAAAAGCGATTGAATCACTCAGCGACGATTTCAGGATTCCGTTCAAAATGCATATCGAGGGTTTTAAATATCACGAGATAGCAGACAAGCTCGGTCTTAAGATAGGAACTGTTAAAAGCAGGATATTCTTTACAAGACAGAAACTTATGCAGATGCTTAGCGATTACAGCAGATAGATTAATGTCTCTTTTGAGGTTTAGGTTTAGTTAGAACACAGTTAGGGTTTAGGTTAGGTTAGGTTAGGTTAGGT
>JAVEXG010000073.1:8734-16295 GCA_034004115.1 Bacteroidales bacterium
TTAGGTTAGGTTAGGTTAGGTTAGGTAAAGGGCTGATAATATCAGCCTTTTCCTTTTTTACGTATTATTACTCCGATTACTGTAAATATCACAAACAATCCTGAAATGATCCATGCAAACTTGTTGGTGACTTTCGATTCAGCTGTCATTTCGTAAGGCTCCGTGAGAAAAAAATCCGATCTGACAGGCCATAAGAGTACGCCGGCTGAATCAGAAAATCCGTTTGTCTCTGTAAGTTTCCCTGGCATAACTGTCCGTAAAGTATAATTTTTAAAGTTTACCAGGAAGCGATCGGTTGCTGATTCCGCTGCGGAATCGGCTTCTGTTTTATATCTGACAGCATTGGCGTCTCCTATGAACTCCCTGAGCAAAGTGCCTTCCGCCCACAGGCTGTCAAAATGTTCAGAGTTCTTTTCAATCGTTGCTGCAAATTCATCTTCCCTTTGCTTCAATGATTCCAGACTCATCCGATCTTCTCCGGCATCACCGGTGAGCCTTGTAAATTCTTCGATCCATTCTGACACCAGATTTCTTAAATACCATCTCTCAATCTTCTTATCAACAGTGTCATTTAATGCCCTGAATTTAAGGCTGTCGGCTCCATTCAATTTTTCATCGGTGAGGCTGGCCGGAGAATAGAACCACCTTAATTCTTCCTCGTTCAGAAAATTCCTTACCGGATACCCGTAAGACATTTTTTTATCGATTATTTCAGAGAAGCTGTATTCGGTATTGAACCACCTGAATTTCTTCCTGAATTCCGCATGCCGCGATACTTCCCTGTTGGCCCCGCTGTCGGATTGATAAGTTAAGTTGATCTCATCAACGCTGGCAAAACGCTTTTCAGCACGTTTTACCCAGATTGTATCACCATCAGGTTCGATCTCAAGGGAATCCCTGATCGTCCATGTGCTGTCGAAAGGCACCTGAAGATCGGAAAGCTCAAACTTGTTCTCGAGGTTTTTCATCTCGATCCTTCTTGTAACCGATCCATCGGAATGAACAATATTTGTGACAATGGTTTCCGGCTCGTTACATGAAGCAGCAATAACAAGCACAATTGAAATGACGAGTTTTAAATTCCTGTTTTTCATTGATTTAGATATCAGGTTTGTATTTTCTGTCTTCCCTTAGCTTATTTTCAATATATTCTTTCAATTCAGGATCCTCTTCAATTATTCTGAGGAGATTCCTGTATTTAACCTGCAGTTCACTATATGCGTCAAGAAACTCTTCAATCTGGCTCTCTGATATCCGTACTTCACCAGTCAGTGATAATTTCGACGACATCTTATACAGAACCAGTCTCTTCTCAAGTTCCGAAGAAGAAACTGAAGAGCTTTCATTTCCGGTAATCACAATCTTCCGGTTGAGGTCTTTTACCTGCCTGAAGATAAAAGCCTGCTGATAAACAAAAATTGCTACAAGCACTACTGAAATTCCGATCAGGCTTCTCCTCACCCATCCTATATAAACCCAGTCGAAAAGAGATTCAAAGAGATCAGAAATTCTGCCTCTCCATTGTTTCTGACTACGGATCCTCCTTATAATCTCATTTTCAATGAGCTCCGGATTTGTTAAATCAGGGGGCGAGTTCTTAAGGATATTCACGATCCTTTCATAACTTCCATTTTCTTCCGTACTCTTCATAGGTATTTTTTCAAAAGTGATCCGATTTTTTTCCTTGCATGATAGAGGTTTGCCTTAATTACCGATCCCGACATTCCGGTTATCCTTCCAATTTCATCCGATTCCATACCTTCAAGTTCTGACAGGACAAATACAGTCTTCTGTCTGGGGCTTAACTGGTTTGTCAGCAAACTTACAATCCTTGCATTCTCCCGGTTTTCAAGTTCAGTGATACCTTCCTCTGATAAATGATTGGAAATAACAGCCCATTCATTTTCATCGTACCGGTCTTCTTTCTGCCGTTTTTGCCTTCTCAGCTGATCATAGCACTTATTTACAGCAATCCTGTACACCCATGTTTTATAGCTTTCGGCTGTTTTGATTCTTTTAAGTTTCTGCCAAACCGTAACCATCGTATCCTGAACTATATCGCGTGCCGCATCCTCATCTCCCATTATCCTGAAAGCTACTGAGAAAATCAAGGGCGTGCTTTTCTCAACTATCTTCCTGAAATTATGCAGATCGCCATTCCTGCACTCTTCAATAAGTTCCTTTTCTACCAAAGTCAGTTGAACTTTTATATATAAGACGGAATAATTACAGAAAGGTAAAAGAAGGTGGGGAAAATTCTTGAGTTTGAAAGCGTTGGAAGGGGAATTATCTGTTCCCGGATTTCATTGCAGCCTCAATATTCAACATGAATTTCTCATACTTCACCCTCGACATTGATGTCTTGCCGAACAGGCGTGAAAACCTTTCACGCGAAAGGCTCCTCCACTCTTCCGCACTCATTTCAGCAATCTCTTCATCAATAGTGAACTCGGGAGTCCCGGGCAGATTCAGATCCCTGTTCCAGGGACATACTTCCTGGCATCTGTCACATCCGTAGATCCGCCTGCCAAGATGCGGAACAATTTCTTCAGGAACCGGCCCCCTGTTCTCGATTGTAAGGTTTGCAATGCATTTTCTGGCATCTATTGTCCGGTTATCGTTTATGGCCCCCGTAGGACATGCTTCAACACACAACCGGCAGCTTCCGCAATGATCTTTTGTAAAAGGATCATCATAGTCAAGCTCCTTATCGAGGATTAATATCCCAATAAAAAAGAATGATCCTATGCTTTTATTTATCAGAATCGAATGACGACCCTGCCAGCCAAGGCCTGCCTCCCTTCCCCACGGCTTTTCAGTAACAGCGGAACTGTCAGTAAAGGCTTTGCCCCCGGTACCGGGTCTGACGCTGTTTATCCATTCCAGCAGCAGGTTGAGCTTCTCCGGAATAACCTCATGATAATCCCGCCCGTAAGTATACCTTGAAAGAACAGGCGCATCAGGATCTTTTTGCATTACTCTGGAATAGTAACTCAACCCTGTTACAACAAGCGACTTTGTACCAGGGACCAGGCTTTCGGGATCGATCCGTTTGTCAATGTCCCTGGCGAGATATCCCATCTTGTCATTCATTCCGGTATCAATCCAAGATTTTATCCGGGGCCCGTACTCCCCGAGCACACGCGCCCGGGCTATGCCGCAGATATTAAAACCAAGTTCCGCAGCCCTTCGCTTTATCCCTTCAGAAAGTTCTTTGTTGCTTATGCCCGGCATGACAGCAGATTAAAGGAATCCAAGCTCCAGTTTCGCCTCATCGCTGAGCATGCTCTTATCCCACGGGGGATTGAACGTCAGTTTCAGATCACAATCCTTCACTCCCCTGGTGCCCGATACCTTGTACTTCACCTCCTCAATCAGGCTGTCGGCCATCGGACAGTTTGGCGCCGTAAGAGTCATTGTGATGTGAGCCACGTGATCGTCATCGATCTCAACATTATATATAAGGCCAAGATCGTATATGTTAACAGGTATCTCCGGGTCATAAATGCTCTTGAGAACACCTGCTATTCTTGTTTCTATTTCAAGTTGTTCTGACGGATCCATATTGTTGCTGGTTTCTGGTTACTGGTTACTGGCTTTGCCCGCCGTAGCTTTAGCGAAGGTGGGTTGCTGGTTGATTTTTAACCACGGAGTCGCACGGAGTAAAGAACGGAGTAACACGGAGTTAAAAGGTTTCCCATTCCAAAAGTCTCTTCGTCTCTTTGTCTTTTAGTCTCTTCGTCCCTAAGTCTCCCCTTCACCCCTGCCCTTCGCCTTGTGCCTTATAGGCCATCGCATAAAGCTTCATCTGCCTCAGCATCGACAAAAGCCCGTTGGATCGTGTCGGTGAGAGATTCTGCCTTAACCCTATCCTGTCAATAAAATAAAGGTCGGCCCTTATAATCTCGTCAGTGGTTCTGCCGGAAAGTACCCTGATTAGCAGTGCCACTATCCCCCGGGTAATTATTGCATCGCTGTCGGCCGTAAAGGTTACTGCTTTGCCGTCGTACTGAGGATAAAGCCAGACCTTTGACTGGCAACCCTCGATAAGGTAATCCTTAACCTTGAACTTCGGATCGATAAGGGGAAGTTCCTTTCCCATTTCGATCAGGATGTTGTATTTGTCCATCCAGTCGTCGAATACCGAAAACTCATCTATTATATTATCCTGAACCTCGTTTAAAGTCATTTCCTTATTCATCAAAACATGCTGATCACCTTTTCAATTCCCGTGCCAAGAGCATCGATTTCTTCAATTGTATTGTAAAAGCATAGAGATGCCCTAACGGTGCCTTCTATACCATAATGTTCCATTACCGGCTGGGCGCAATGGGTGCCTGTCCTTACTGCAATCCCGAGCTTGTCGAGGATCATTCCCGTATCGTACTGATGTATATTTTCGAGGAGAAAAGAAATAGTACAGATTTTGCTCGCCGATTGCCCGTAAATTTTCAACCCCGGTATTGAGGAAAGCTTTTCGGTTGCATAGGCCAGCAAGGTCTTTTCCCTGTCAGATATTTCGTTCCTTCCAAGTTCATTCACATAGTCGAGAGCCCTTCCGAGTCCGATGGCCCCTGCATAATTCATCGTTCCTGCTTCGAACCGGAACGGAAGTTCATTATAGGTGGTCTTTTCGAAGGTCACCTTTTCCACCATATCTCCTCCCCCCTGGTAAGGCGGCAACTCTGAAAGCCACTTCTCCTTTCCGTACATCACCCCTATTCCCGTGGGACCATAAATCTTGTGCCCTGAGAAAACATAGAAGTCACAATCGAGCGACTGCACATCAGTGAAGCCATGCTGCACTCCCTGAGCCCCGTCGACGAGAACGGGAATACCCATTGAATGAGCCGGTCCGATGATCTCCTTCAGCGGAACTATGGTTCCGAGAGCATTGGATACCTGGGTGACGGCAACAATCCTGGTCTTCGGTGACAGCAGCTTAAGGTACTCATCAAGATTCAGATCCCCTTCGTCGGTAAAGGGTATCACTTTCAGAACGGATCCCCTACGCTGGCAAAGGATCTGCCAGGGAACGATGTTGGCATGATGCTCCATTTCGCTCACAATTATCTCATCACCCGGTTGTATATATCTCTCGCCGAATGAATATGCAATTGCATTTATCGATCCCGTGGTTCCCGATGTAAAGACCACCTCTTCCCTTCGGGCGGCATTGATGAACGATCTCACCTTCTCCCTGGCTCCTTCGTAGGCCTCTGAGGTCAGGTCGCTCATTGCATGGACACCGCGGTGAACATTCCCGTTGTAATCGGTATAGACCTTCCTGACCTCGTCAAGCACGCAAAGAGGTTTCTGAGTGGTGGCACCATTGTCTAAGTATACAAGCGGCCTGCCGTATACCTTTTTATGAAGCACCGGAAAATCTGAACGAACTACATCAATATCAATCATCACTTTTCAGTAATTACACACATTTCACCATACAGCTTGCGCATTGCGACAATTCTCCCTTTAGCCTCTGCATTACAAGTCCGTCGAGTCTTTCCTGCAGAGCCTCGACCTTTATATTCTGGATAACCTCATGGGCAAAGCCGAACATAAGCATCAGGAGTGCCTGACGCTTGTCGATGCCCCTCGACTGCATATAAAACAGCGCATTATTGTCGAGCTGACCGACAGTGGCTCCGTGACTGCATTTCACATCATCGGCATAGATCTCGAGCTGAGGCTTTGTATCCATCCTTGCCTCGTCGGTAAGCAAGATATTGTTGTTCTTCTGATAGGCAATAGTACCCTGGGCATCAGGTGCAACATATATCCTGCCATTGAAAGCACCTGTCGAAACATCATCAAGCACACCCTTGAAGAGCTGGTTGCTGTTGCAATTGGGTGATGCATGATCCACATTTACAAAGTTGTCGACATGCTGCCATTTATCAGCCAGGAAAAGACCGTATGAGTTGCATTCCGCTCCTTCTCCTTCCATCCGGTGGTAAGTGTTGTTCCTCACAAGCCCTCCGTGAAGGGTGATAATACTTGATGTCGCCTGGCTGTTTCTCTCCTGGTGAATGAAAGTGTGAGTTATCTTACAGGCATTGTTGTGCTCATTCTGAACCCTTATCAGATCGAAAGAAGAGTTCTCCCCGGCATAAATCTCTGAGACTGCATTTGTAAGAAACCTCTGCGGCGACAGTGTATGGTCGCAGATAATAACCGAACACCGGGCATTTTCCTCCACAATTATCAGGTTCCTGTGCTGATTGAACGTATCCTGGTCCGAATCGACAAGATTTACAACCTGCACAGGCTTCTCCGGAGCGGCACCTTTTGGCACATATATGAATACACCATCCGAAACCATTGCGGTGTTCAGGTGAATAAGTCCGTCGGAATCGTTCTTTGCATATTTGCCGTAGTGCTTCTCCAGAAGGTGCGGATATATCCTTGCAGCCTCATTAAGGCTTCCGATAATGATCCCTCCGGGCAGTTCCCTGAGCTTGCCGTTTAAAGTAGGATAAAAACCATTCATCAGAACAATGCCATGTGCATCCAGATCGGTCACATCGCACCGGAAATCCTCGGCTTTCTGAAAATGGGATTCATCCGGAATAAAATAGCTCTGATAATCATGCCTGAACCAGGTCTCCAGGTTTGTATACTTGTAGGACTCCAATTTTTTGGTCGGCACCCCCAGAAGGCTAAATTTCTCAAAAGCCTCTTTCCTGAAGGAATTGAGAAACGGCGTTGAGCCTTCCTCTATCCTGACAATGTTTTCAGAATAAAGCTTTGAAAAAAATTCCGATACCTCTGATTTTCCGTTCATATCAATTTTGATTGTCAACCTCTTTCTTGATCCAGTCGTAACCCTTCTCCTCAAGTTCCAGCGCCAGTTCCTTTCCGGCCGTCTTCACTATCCGCCCGTCGTACAGGACATGGACCACATCAGGAACAATGTAATCGAGCAGCCTCTGGTAATGTGTGATCACTATTGCGGAATTATCCGGCCTCTTCAGCCTGTTGACTCCGTTCGCCACTATCCTCAGGGCATCAATGTCGAGGCCCGAATCAGTTTCATCGAGAATAGCCAACCGTGGTTCGAGCATCGCCATCTGGAAAATTTCATTCTTCTTCTTCTCTCCACCCGAGAATCCTTCATTTACGGAGCGGTTCGCCAGTTTTGAATCAATCTCGACAAGTTCCTTCTTTTCCCTCATCAGTTTAAGAAAATCGGAGGCTGAGAGAGGTCCAAGTCCCTTGTGCTTACGGTGCTCATTAACCGCAGTCTTCATGAAATTTACCATGCTGACTCCCGGTATCTCAATAGGATACTGAAACCCAAGGAAGATTCCTTCCTTCGACCGGTCCTCCGGGGCCATCTGCAAAAGATCCCTGCCGAGATATGTGACCGATCCTCCTCTTATCTCCACCGTGTCCCTGCCTGCCAGAACGGCAGCCAGTGTACTCTTTCCCGATCCGTTGGGACCCATTATTGCATGTATCTCACCGGCCTTGACCTCAAGGCTTATTCCTTTCAGAATCATCTTCCCGTTTATGCCGGCTTCAAGGTTTTTTATACTAAGCATGTCAGAATATAATC
>JAVEXG010000074.1:0-16239 GCA_034004115.1 Bacteroidales bacterium
AAATACAATAGGCTGAAATGAGATCCCGACTGAGAAACATATTGCTGTTGTTGCTGCTGATACTGGCTTCAGGTCAGGTTTCAGGACAGGATGACCGTTCAGGTAAATTCAGCAAAGGAGTTGAATTGTACACTGCATCAGACTATGAAGGAGCCCTTCGTGAATGGCTTGAAATTTACGATACAGGCTACAGGTCGGCTGAACTGGCATACAATATCGGTAATGCTTATTTCAAGCTGAACAACGTTCCGGGTGCTATTCTTTTTTTTGAGAGAGCCCGGCTCCTGAAACCTGGTGACAACAACATCAACTACAACCTTCAGATAGCCAAAACGCTTGTTGTTGATAAATTTGAGGAGATACCGGAGCTGTTTTTTTCAAGGTGGTTTGATTTTCTGTCGCTCATGCTCCATACAAATACATGGGCCGTGTTAAGCATAATCACTTTCCTTTTGTTCCTAATTCTGCTGTCGATGTACATCTATTCATCGCGATATAAGTTAAAAGTAATATCCTTCTGGGCAGCTGTATTGTTTTTATTTATTTCGGCCTCATCCCTTGCTTTTACACTTCGCAACCGGACACTGGTTTATGACAGCCGGAGTGCCGTGATATTTTCCCCTTCGGTTAACGGCAAGAGTTCACCCGATGCCAGCGGCACCGATCTGTTTGTCCTTCACGAGGGCACTAAAGTTACAGTGGAGGACAAGGTAGGGGAATGGCTTGAAATAAAACTGTCGGACGGAAACAAAGGCTGGGTGCCCTCAAACAGCCTCACAATAATCTGAAATCCAGGAGCAATTTTCAATTCATTTGGAACTCCATTGAATCAAAATTGCTATTTTGGTGCCTGGCAATAATCCGACACTGAAATGAAAAAGAAATCCGTAAACAGTTCACGCATGCCTTTGTACAGGGATGCTGGATTTGAACTTTACGATGCTGACACAACAAAAGATGCATTTGCACGGGAGACTGAAAATGAGCGGGTTCCCGACCTGTATATTTATTCAAGATACAGGAATCCCACTGTTGTTTCGGCTGAAGAAGAAATAATGAAACTTGAGGAATCGGCCTGGGCTCTGCTTACCCAGTCGGGAATGTCGGCTATCGACATTGCTGTTTCTGTTCATCAGCATGCCGAAGCGACTCGTCCATGGTTATTCTTCAGCGAGATTTACGGAGGCACAGTGTCCTATACCGAATCGATACTAAAAAAGAGGAGAGGAGTTCAGGTAAGTTATTTCAATCCGGAAAATGAAGAATATGACCATGCGCTGTTCGCCAGAGTCCTCAGGGATATAAGGCCAGGTCTCGTGTATATCGAAGCGATTTCAAATCCTATGCTCATTGTCACCGATCTTGAAAAGGTGATTGAAATGGCTCACTCGGAAGGTGCAGCAGTAATCGTAGATAACACTTTTGCAACCCCCAGGCTTTGCAAACCGCTTGCTTTAGGGGCCGATCTTGTGATCCACAGCGCGACCAAATACTTTTCGGGGCATGGCAACATTACTGCCGGAGTACTCTGCGGAAACGATGTTACACTGATGAAGGAGGCAGTTGAGTACAGGAAGTATGTGGGACATGTGATATCTCCTGATGATGCATACAGGCTGCAGACGCAGATCCAGACCTTCGGGCTGCGATTTGATGCACAATCAAGGAATGCGGCAGGGATTACAGCTTTGCTTGATCAGCATCCTTCGGTTGAAAGAGTATGGTATCCGGGGCTGCCCGGTCATCCCACTCACAAAACTGCCCTTAAACTGTTTGGCGACAGGGGATTCGGTGCAATGGTCACCTTCAGTTTCAGGGGTCCGTCGTACAATGAAAAGAAGAACAGGCGCGACAAATTTATCAAGGCTGTCTCCGACAGTATTAAAATAATACCATCCCTGGGCGATCCGCGTACAATTATAATGCCTGTTGAATCGGTATGGGGAGCAAAGTACCCCGATCCCGGGATCATCCGCATGTCGCCTGGTTTTGAAGACTGGAATAATCTGGAAAGGATAATCTCAGGAGCGCTCGAAGAGGTGAAATAATCCAATACACCAATCAACTCCAGTCGATTGGCGATATTCCGTTTTTTGCAAGAAAGTCGTTGCACCGGCTGAAATGCCTGTTTCCAAAAAATCCTCTTGACGCCGAGAGGGGAGAGGGGTGTACTGATTCGAGGACAAGATGCTTTGAGCGATCTATTGATTCCCCTTTCTTCTGTGCGTATGCACCCCAAAGGAAGAAGACAAGATTCTGTTTTTCATCATTAAGCACCTTGATTACATAATCGGTGAATTCCTCCCAACCCTTGCGCTGGTGCGAACCGGCCTGGTGAGCCCTGACTGTCAGTGTGGCGTTGAGAAGCAGAACACCCTGACCGGCCCATCTTGACAAATCTCCGGAAGCCTTGATTCTGATTCCAAGATCAGATTCTATCTCCTTGAATATGTTTATCAGACTTGGCGGGTAATCAATCCTGTCTCTAACAGAAAAGCACAGGCCGTGAGCCTGGCCCGGACCGTGATAGGGATCCTGTCCGATAATTACAGCCTTAACCCTGTCAAAAGGACAGACATCAAAGGCGTTGAATATGAGTGGACCCGGAGGGTAAACAGCTCCTTTTCCATATTCTGCCCTCACAAAATCGGTCAGTTTTATGAAATACTCCTTGTCAAATTCCGACTTAAGCTTCGTTTTCCAGCCTGGTTCAATTTTTACATCCATAGCTGAAAATTACTCAAAAAAATGGACTATCGGCAATGATGAATAAAATTTCAGTTTCGAATGTTGTTACACCTACACAGCCTATTCCCTTTATTATTTAACCCTTCCCAACCTTCCAGTATGTTATTTACCCCCTTCCCGACCTTCGCCCAAAGGGGAAGGAGCAGGCGGCATAAGGGAAAGTGGGTCAATGAGAGTCGCAAAACCTTAAAGTTGACTCAGAAATTGGTACCTTTGAAAAAAAGCGAAATGGCACTCGAAATTGAACGTAAGTTTCTTGTAAAAGGAGAGTTCAGGCATCTGGCAATAAAGAAGACCGACATCAGTCAGGGCTACCTGTCTGTTGATCCCGGCAGGACAGTCAGGGTGAGGATTACAGATGACCGGGCTGTTCTTTCGGTAAAAGCTCCCTTAACCGGAACGGACATATCAAGGCATGAGTGGGAATATGAGATACCGGCCGATGAAGCCGGCGAGCTTATGAATGCCTGTTTGCCCGAAGTTGTAAGGAAGACAAGATACATTGTGCCCGAACTTGGTCATCTTTTCGAGGTTGACGTTTTTCACGGGAAGAATGAAGGGCTGATAATCGCTGAACTGGAACTGACAAGCGAGGATCAGGATTTTGCAAGGCCCGCGTGGCTTGGCGAAGAAGTAACCGGATTAGCGCAGTACTACAGCTCCAACCTGATCTGAGTAATCTTATTTTTTAAAAACAAAATAAACGGCCAGGATCAGGAACATAAATCCTATCAGATGGTTGGTCCGGAAATGTTCATCCCTGAATACAACAAGCGTGAATCCGGTAAATACAATTAGTGATATTACCTCCTGGATCACCTTAAGTTCCACAAGCGAAAACGGACCTCCATTCCCCCTGAATCCCATTCTGTTGGCAGGAACCTGAAGTGAATACTCAAAAAAAGCAATTAACCAGCTCAGCAGGATAACTGCCAGCAGGCTCAGGTTTTCAAACCTGCTGATTGTCTTCAGCTTTAAATGACCATACCATGCAAATGTCATAAAGGTGTTTGACAAAACCAGCAGCAGGATTGTTGAAATTCCTTTCATACGATTTGAGGTTAGCAGGAATTAACGCCGGAAAATCAGAGGTCAGAGTACTTTGGAATAAATCTGTTTCGGATCGCCGGGGCCATAAAAATCCTTAAGGCTCGCCTGAAGGCCATAACCGTTTCTCTGATAAAATGCTTCAGTGGGTGCATAGAGAGGCCTGCCCGATGTTTCAATCCAGAGTATCTTCCCTCCGCGGCTCCGGACATCGTCTTCGATCTCCTTAAGCATCATGGAGCCCAGTTTATTATGTCGTGAATTCTGATGCACGGCAAGCCAGTAAAGATCCCATGAATGGGTGGAGAAAGAGTTTTTTCCGTAATTGGCAAAGGCAATGACACCATTGTCGTCAGAAGCCTTAAGCCAGTAATAACCACTAGCTTCAGATCCTTTATCAAGGGTTTCATCTGCAATTTCAAGAGCTGTCTCGACCTCGAAATCATAGAAGAACGATGTCGAACGAAGGATCTCTTCAATACGTTTTTTGTCATCCGGCCCTATGCCTTTGGAAATAAGTGCCATATAATGCTTTTAATTGAGATCTTCAATTATTCTTGTAAGAATTTCAGTGACAGGAATCCCGGCTTTCCTTGTTGCAGCCATCAGTCCGCTGTCGGGAGAAAGGCAGGGATTGGCATTTACCTCTATAATGTATGGATTTTCAAAGGCGTCAATCCGCATATCAACTCTTGCATAGCCTTTCAGTCCGAATACATCCCAGCATTCAAGGGCAAGTTTGTTAATCCTTTGAATGAGTACAGGGTTAAGTTTATCACCCGGGAAATCCCTGACAGTGTTTTCGTACTCAAAGCTGTCTTCAATCCATTTTGCCTTGAAGTCCACAATTCTGGGCATATCCGGGGCAAAATTCCGGAAAACCATCTCAGCTGCCGGCATTACCTCAGGGCCGGAGCTGCTTGCGATTACACTTATGTTGAATTCACGGCCGTCGATATAATCCTGTATGATCCAGTGGGAGTCATCAAGCCCCTTAAGCCTTTCTTCCTGATCGGAGGAGAAAGTGAAAACGGAGTCGGCCGTGATACCGAGAGAGCCATCTTCCCATACAGGTTTTACAATGTATTTATGACCGGGCTTAAGCAGGTTTAGCTGCGAGGGCGCATAGGTCAGGGGCGTGCTGAGATTATTCTCGCGCAGTATTTTGGCTGTCAGAGTTTTACTCGTCGTTATAAATAATGCTTCGAGCGGATTTCCCGAATAAGGAATTGAATACATGTTGAGCAGGGCGGGAACGAAATAGCACAACTCGCCCTTATTGTTTATCGATTCCACAAGGTTGAAAACGAAATCAGGCTTGTCTGCCGCGATTTCCGCGACTTCATTCATGAAGTTGGATGTAATTCCCCTGCTGTAAACTTCGATGCCCAGTTTTTCAAGGTTATCACCAATGTATTCCGCCTGGTCAAGTACATCCAGTTCATCGGCAAGAGCTCCCTCGAGGGGCTGATTGAAGAGGATGCAGCATTTTTTCATTGTCATCTGGTTAGTTGGTAGCGTTTTAGCGCTGATTCTACGATACTTTCTATAAGTTCCTGATACTTTATTCCAGCCATGCCAGCCAGTATCGGAAGATCGGAATGCACCGGATGAAGCCCTGCCAGGGGATTCACTTCAATAAAGCATATCCGGCCATTCCTGTCAGCCTTGACATCAACTCTTCCGGCATCCACTCCACCCAGTGCCTTCCATGCTTTAAGAGCCACATCTTTGCATTCTTCAGTATATTCGCCTTCCAGTGGTCTGTATTTGCAGAACTCCTGATAGTTTTCCTTGAATTCCACTGAATAGGGAAGATTGTCCCTGCACTCAATTTCCATACCTCCGATTGCAATTGCTTCGTCTCCCGAGCCTGTGATGCCAATAGTAAACTCTCTGCCGGGAAGGTATTCTTCGACAATTGCCGGCTGATTGAATCGTGTGAGGAGGTATCCCGCCATTTCCCGGAGTTCTTTTTCTGAATGAACCAGGCTCTTTTCTGTAATTCCCTTACCCGTTCCTTCCGAAACAGGTTTTATGAACAATGGGTATTGCAGACTGCACTTGTCGATGTCTTTAGAATCAGATATCAATATTCCGGGGCTGACAGGAACGTCTGCTGCGGCAACGATGAGCCGGGTCAGATGCTTGTTAAGCGAGATTCCCATAATAACGGGACCGCTGAAAACATAGGGTATCCTGTACTGATCGAGTATAGCCGGAACAACTGATTCTCTTCCGTCTCCATAGAGTCCTTCTGCAATATTGAACACGAGGTCCCATTTCTTACCGGCCGAAAGGGCATCAATAAGCTGGAAACAATTTCCAATCAGCTCCGTCTCAAATCCCATATTCCTGATTGCAGCCGCGAGGGCATCAACCGTATCCTGCTTGTCAAACTCAGCAGTATCTTCCATGGAATAGCCACGGTCGAGATACCACGACCTGAGGTCGTAAGTCAAACCGATCTTCATAAGCTGATGTTACTATCTTTCGGGATACTCACAAATATCTCCCTTGTAATTGCGCAGAACTATATGTTCTTCATTATGTTCCACAACATAATCAGGAAGCAGTGGTATTTTACCGCCGCCGCCGGGGGCATCAATGACAAAAGTAGGAACTGCATAACCGCTTGTAAATCCTCTCAGACCTTTAATTATCTCCAGTCCTTTGGCCACAGTTGTCCTGAAATGACCGGATCCCGGAATCAGGTCGCACTGATACAGATAGTATGGTCTAACCCTTATTTTGAGCAGTTTATGCATCAGCTCCTTCATTACGGGCACATTATCGTTGATGCCTTTGAGAAGGACGGTCTGACTTCCGAGAGGGAAACCGCCGTCGGCAAGCTTGTTGCAGGCTGCAGCACACTCTTCAGTAATCTCGGAAGGATGCGAAAAATGCAGGCTGAGAAAGAGAGGATGGTATTTCCTCAGAACATTAATTAATCCGTCGGTAATTCTCTGCGGGAGAACCACGGGTGTTCTGGTACCTATCCTGATTATTTCAACATGCTCGATCCTGCGGATATTCGACAGGATGTAATCGAGTGTCTCATCATTGAGAGTCAGGGGATCGCCGCCACTAATGAGGACGTCCCTTACCTCTTTATGGTTTGCAATATAACTGAAAGCTTTTTCATAATCCTGCCTTCCCAGTTTGTCGAGCCTTCCCACCGAATGAGAGCGGGTACAGTACCTGCAATAATTAGAGCACACCTGTGTGACAGTGAATAGAACTCTGTCGGGATAACGGTGTACAATTCCTTTTACAGGCGAGAAAGCCTTTTCATGAAGGGGATCTGATTGTTCACTTCTTGTGGCAATCAATTCTTCTACAACAGGCACCACATTCCGGCGAAGCGGATGAGATGATTTTGTGTTGTAGATAAGAGACGCGAAATAGGGGGTTATCCTAAGGGGAAGACGGCCTTTCAGATTATTGATAGCCATTATCTCCTTGTCCGTAAGCTTCATAATCCTTTTCAGATCATCGATACTGTTAAAGGAATTGCGAAGCTGCCATTTCCAGTCGTTCCAGGATTCAATAGATGTCAGGGGGAAGTAACGGTGCATAAATTCCGAACTCCGGTTGCTAACTGACAGGTTTGGGATTCCGTTTCGCGAAAAAAGCATGGTTTTCGCACCAGGCTCTTCATCAGAAGAGCAACCCACGAGGCGACTCTCACAGCGGAGAGTTGCAACCTCATTTTTGTTAGCGTTCATTTTTGTCGATGAAAGATCTCATCAAATGCTTTAAGTTTTCTAGAGTTTATTGGTTTTTAGTTTAAAATAAATTGCGCCAAAAATATACATTCCATAAATACATTGTACCGTCTGTAAAAAAATAATATTAACAGTAAAAATCAGTTTTCAACACATCATTGCAGGGAGACTGGGAATAAAACATTAAATCACACATAATCTGTTTATTACATTCGGATTTACATTTCTGAACTTTGTCCTCCGGGTATCTTTTTGCTGTGATTTTTTCAACTTTGTTTTTCATATTTTTCTCCAGTTAAATCTTCCTGGTGAAGACTAAAGCTTTTTTTGTATTAAGAATGCAACTATTCAATTATTATGCCAATATTTTTATTCCGCTTTTGACCTGTCTTCAGGCCATCAGAAATCGAAAAATTATGGACTATAACGCATTATTATTGCATTAATTATTTCTGTCGGGAAAATTGTGTGGAAATCATTTGGGAATCCGATGAAACACTCTTATGAAGTCACTCCTGAATCATCAGGGAATGAGAATCTTAGTCACATTTATTATGCTGGATCGTGCAAGGCTTATTATATATACACCTGATGGCAGAGATGAAACGTTAAACTCACATAGGTTGCCATTCACAAATAGTTCTTTAATCAGCCTTCCGCGGATATCGATAAGGCTTAATCTGTACCCCGTGTAATCCCCTTCGAGAGGGACGCGGAGCAGGCCGTTCTTCACAACTGCAACCAGGGGTTTGTTCTTATTTATTTTTATTTCGAGAGAACTGCTTACGCCTGAACCGTCTTTTGCCGATGCAACGACTGTCACAACCCCGTCCTCAATACCGGTGACCAGGCCCGATTCATTCACTACAGCCTTTCCGGTAACATTCTCTACCGACCAGTCTACACTTTTATCTGTTGCATGTTCGGGTAGTATTTCCGTTGAGAGCTGAAGCGTTCCCTTTGCAGCGGAGATTACTGTTGTCCCCTCTTCGGGCACAATCATAATGCCTGAAACGGGAATCATCTGGTTAGTTATTGTAATCTCAATTATGCCGCTCACAGCCGATCCGTCGGTGGAAGAGGCCACAGCGGTAACTTTTCCGTCGGAGATTGCAGTAACAAGTCCCGACTGACTGATTGCAGCCTGTCCTGTACCGCCAGCAATTGACCATATCACCGATTTGTACGTGGAATTGGAAGGACTTACGGTGGCAACAAGCTGGAGGCTGCCGTCATCAGTATCAATAGCCGGGTTGCCCTCTGCAATGGAAACACTTATACCTGTTACAGGGATAATCTGATTAAGTATTGTAAGGGCCAGTGAACCGTAAACTCCCGATCCGTCGGCTGCCGTTGCTCTTGCAGTCACCGTTCCGCCCGAAACAGCTGTAACAAGTCCGGTTCCGCTTACCGTGGCCTGACCTGTGCCGTTTATTATTGACCATGTAACAGATTTGATTGTAGCATTTGAAGGCATTACCTGTGCACTGAGCTGAAGTGTCCCCTTGTTCACTGAGATGACTGTCGATCCCCCGGCACCACTTATTGAAATGGATGAAACCGGTATGGCAGGAGGGGATCCGTTCCAGCCTGCAAGTCTGGCCCACAGCCACCAGGCAGCATATGCCTTTCTGTTTGCATTAAGCGGTTTGGAGTGAGCGGAGGTGCAATCGTACCAGTCAACATTCTCGGTATGGCTGTCCTGCCATGTTTCTGCCCAGTTGCGGTCGAGCGAACCGTCGTTGTTGCTGTCGTAATCGCAGTTATCGTTTGCAGCCCTGTTCAGATAATAGTTATTATCGGGGTCATACGATTCGATATCTGCAAAATCATAAAGTATTTTCCGGTTATTCCTGCAGTAATTCCGGATCTGTTCATTTCTCCTGTGCAGATTGCCGCTTGTCCCTGTTCCGTCGAGGTGGCCGGTCATATAAATGAATTTGACCCGTGGATAATCGGTTTCAAGGGAATTCATAAGGCCGAGGTAGGTGTTAACCTCACTCTCGGAGGCAGTGCTCAGCTGTCCGCACCAGGCCCACATAACTACATTCACATTGCTGTTGGCTGAATTTCTGAGGTAGGTTCTGGTCGCAGAAGCCCAGGCGGTAAAGTCCGGCGATCCGAGATCTGTTCCTCCCGTGATTCCGTTGTCGTGAATATCGAGAGCCCCGTTCTGTCCTCCGTTGTTCCATGCATAGGCAGAGCCCTTCCAGTTGAAAAGCCCAGTCATACCGTCAATTATCTGGCTTCCGTGCGATGTGTGCTCGTATGCTATATGAAGCGTGGATTTTGCCTGGGTTATGTATGTCGCCGGTATGTCCCCCAAACGCGTCGAATTATGGTCAATTATGATCTGACCAAATTGTGCCATGGTTATTTGCAAAAGGAACAGTAAAACGACAGTTCTTTTCATTGAATGCAATTATACTTTTTCTGCAGGCAACCGGCTATACATGCAAAAATACCTGCGGCACACTCCTGATTTCTTTTCAGGGGATCAAATATACAAAATCACCTTCGGAAATCAAGTGAAAAAAGTCAGATATTTGATCAATCTGCTGATGGATCAATGCCATCCGACCTCAATTTTTTTATTCTCCCCCTGATCTTTTTTCCGTCAAGCCGGTCCTTTTTCGAGCTTGCAGAAGGATGTGTAGGCTTGCGTTCGGGCTTTTCTTCCAGTCCTGAAGCAAGTATATTCAGCAGTCTTTCAACCGCTTTCTTTTTGTTGCCCAGTTGAGTTCTTTCCGATTGCGACCTGACTATAAGTTCACCTGCTGCATTTATCCTGTTCTTCAGGGTAATTAAAATTCGATCCTTTTCGTATTCTGACAGAGCAGACGAGAGCGCAATGTCAAAATGCAACTCAATCTTTGTATTGACTTTGTTAACATTCTGTCCGCCGGGTCCGCTGCTTCGTGATGCGATGAATACGAATTCACTTTCAGGTATCCTTTCCTTTAATTCTTCAGGTGTCACCTTACGATAATTTTAGAATGGCAATCTCGGATTAACAGGTTTAGCCTGTAATAATATATAAATATACAGCTCGGGATCCGGGTAATACTATTCGTCAATCACGAACAGGTAATTCCCTGATCCTGCTTCCACAACAAGCTTGCCTTCTTCTGTACTCACCTTATTCAGGATCCTGTTTCCGGAGAGGGACAAGCCGCCAAGGGTCACCTTATCAGCCGAATTTGCGGGAAGCACAATTTTTGCCTTTGCATTCGGGGGTATCACTACAGTGAAGTAAAGCCGGCCGTCTTTTCTTTCCCATCCCGATACAATCTTACCATACGAACTTTCAAATGAGGCTTTGGACAGATCCATTCTGGATGTCACACGGGGATAAATCAGGAGATTACGGTATCCGGGCTCCAGCGTCTCCATCCCGGCCGACACCCTGTACATCCAGTCGCCAATGGCTCCGTAGGCATAGTGATTGAATGAATTCATCCCTGCATCCTGGAAGGTGCTGTCGGGCTTCTGGCCATCCCAGCGTTCCCAGATAGTTGTAGCACCCATTTTTACGGGATAAAGCCACGAAGGATAGGTTTCCTGAAGAAGGAGGTCGTAGGCTACATCGGTGTACCCGTTTTGTGTAAGGACATGACACAGAAACGGGGTTCCAAGGAAACCGGTTGAGAGATGGTTACTCCTTCCCCTGATATCATCAACAAGAAATTTAGCTGCTGCAGGTTTCTGTTCTTCAGGAAGAAGATTGAACATCAGGGCAAGTACATAAGAGGTCTGGGAGTTCGTTCCTATCCTGCCTGCCGGAGTGACATATTCCCTGATAAACACTGATTTGATCTTTTCAAACAGGTCAGAATAGGTTTTTTCATCGGCTGTATTTCCAAGGACTTTTGCTGTCTTTGACAGAAGGTCGGCAGAATAGGCAAAGAACGCCGTAGAAATGAAATCGTGCTCAGTAAATCCGTCAGCTTCGCTGTGATTGTTTACAGGCGGATGGTAGAAAAGCCAGTCGCCGTATTTGCTTCCGCCTTTCCAGATATAAGAGTCTCCGGCCTTCTTCCTGATATACTCAACCCATGCTTTCATGCTGGGATACTGATTTTCAAGAAATTCCCTGTCCCCATATACCTGGTACATGGTCCATGGGGTAATAAGTGCAACATCACCCCATCCGGCCGAAGGTGCGGCTGTCAGGGCATCCTGCCTGTTCAGAACATCCGGAATAACATCCGGAACAGCCCCGTCCTGCTTCTGATCGAGTGAAAGATCCTTCAGCCATTTCGTGAAGAATGCAGCCACATCGAAATTGTAGGCGGCGGTCCGGCTGAAAGCCTGTGCGTCACCGGTCCATCCCAGTCTTTCATCTCTCTGGGGGCAGTCAGTGGGTACATCGACAAAATTACCTCTCTGTCCCCACTGAATATTATGCTGGAGCTGGTTAAGCAGGGCGTTTGAACTTTCGTAGTTGCCAGTTACGGGCATGTCGGAATGAACCACAACCCCTGTAATATTATCAGCAGTAAGGGTACCGGGGAAGCCTTTGATTTCTAGGTAACGGAATCCCATGAACGTGAATCTCGGTTCATACACCTCTTCACCCGTTCCGCCTACTGTATAGTCGATCTGACATTTGGCCGATCTCAGGTTTTCAATGTAAAATTCACCGTATTTGTCAAGCACCTCCGCATGACGAATTGTGATTACGGATCCTTTAGGGCCGTTCACCTTTAGCCGTATCCAGCCAACCATGTTCTGTCCCATGTCAACCAGAAGGCTTCCTTTAGGTGATCTGAATACCTTTACGGGTTTGATTTCCTGTATCTTTCTGATCTCAGCTCCTTCCGAAGCAATTATGTTATTTTTGTAATCGCCGGTTTTTACCGGAAGCCATTTTGAGTCATCATATCCCGGCATGTTCCATCCGGTAAGCTTTCGCGTTGCATCATAAATTTCACCGTTGTATAAGTCACTCATCCTTATTGCACCGTCATTGTGACTTTTCCACGATGAATCGGTGATTATTAGCGATTCTGTTCCGTCGGTGTAGATTATCCTGAGCTGCATAAGCAGTCCAAGTCTCTTTCCGTAAACTGCCCAGTTATTGCCCCAGGCAAGGGTTCCGCGGTACCAACCGTCTCCCAGCACTGCTCCGACAGCATTATTTCCTCTTGTCACCTGACCTGTTACATCATAAACCTGGTATTGCAGTCTTTTCCCATAGGTGGTCCATCCGGGAGTAAGAACCTGGTCTCCAACCTTTTTCCCGTTAATATGAAGCTCATACAAGCCATGGGATGTCACGTAGACCGTCGCCTTTGCGATATTTTTGCCAACAGTGAATTCTTTTCTGAAGTGAGGCGAAGGGGAGTATCTGTTAGTGTCACCATCCATCTCTATCCATTCAGCCTTCCAGTTTTCCTGCGAAAGCAGTCCGGTTTCCCAGAACGCTGTTTCACTCCACTTTGAGACTTTTCCCCTGTTATCCCACACCCTGACCTGCCAGTAATATCTCTGACCCGGCTTGAGATCCTTGCCGGTATACCTGATCAGTACCGATTCGTCAGATGCTGTTTTTCCTGATTGCCAGACCATCGAAGAAGATGAAAAACGGGGACTGGCAGCCACCCTTACTGAGTAGGCCGTTTGCATTACATTGTAGCCGTCGGCCTTTAGTTTCCATGACAGGCGGGGGTTAGAAACATCCAGCCCTGCAGGATTTTTTTTATGCTCTGTGGTAAGGTCATAAACCGAAAGATCCTGCGAAAAGACAAATGCCGGAATGAATAACAGCAACAGAAAGATTCTTAATGATTTCATATTTAGCGTATTTAGGTTTTGAGATTCAAGTTTTGAAATTTATCTATTTTTATCTGAAATGAGAAAGGTAAAATCATTATTTTTATACTCTTTATAATTTCAGCCCTTAACCAACTTTAAATATTCATGAACCCAATTGCAGGAATACTATTGATAGCGCTTGGCAGTATAGGAGCTGCCAGTTTTTATGTTCCCCTTAAGAAAGTGAAGGAATGGGCGTGGGAATCCTACTGGATTGTCCAGGGGGTAGCTGCATGGCTCATAGCCCCGTGGGTATTTGCCCTGATCTTTGTTCCAAACGGTGAATTAATCCCTATTATTAACGAATCACCCTCGTCGGCCAAGCTGATGTCGATGGTGTTCGGTGTACTATGGGGTTTTGGTGGCCTTACATTCGGACTCAGCATGCGTTACCTGGGTGTTGCTCTCGGACAGAGCATCGCACTGGGCTTGTGTGCGGCATTCGGAACCATTATTCCTGCAGTTGTTGCCGGCCAGAACCTTTTCGGATCGAGGGCAGGGATACTTACCCTGGTTGGTGTGGCTGTCACAGTTGCAGGTATAGCAATCATCGGGTACGCGGGAGCCCTTAAAAGCAGGGAAATGACAGAAGAGCAGAAGCGTGCGGCAGTGAAGGAGTTCGCACTCAAAAAAGGAATTCTGATTGCCATTTTTGCAGGTATAATGAGCGCATGTTTCAATTTTGGCTTTGAAGCCGGAAAACCAATCGAGGATGTTGCTCTTGCACATGGTACAAATCCTCTTTTCCAGAAGAATCCTACACTTATTTTCATTCTTTTCGGCGGTTTCATCACGAATCTCGTTTACTGCGGGTACCTTAACATCCGTAACAAGACCTATACTGACTATTTCTCATCATCCGGCAGCGTATTGCTGAACAATCTTTTCTTCACATTTCTGGCGGGCTTCCTCTGGTTCCTTCAATTCCACTTCTTCGGTATGGGATCGAGCAAACTACCGGCAGGCATGGCTGTGTTCGGATGGAGCATCCTGATGGCATTGAATATCGCGATCAGCAATATCTGGGGAATAATTCTCAAAGAATGGAAGGGAGTAAATACCAGAACAATCGTGATTCTTGTTATTGGGATTATTGTATTGATATTGTCGGCATTTGTTGTCAAATTAAGTTAAATGAAAACAATGAAAAGATTTGCATTCAAAATGAAGCTCTATCCCGGTTTCAGGGAAGAGTACAGAAAGCGGCACAGCGAAATCTGGCCAGAGCTTGTCAAACTGATTAAAAGCCAGGGAGTTGGTAATTATTCAATTTTTTATGACGAGGAAACCAACATACTCTTTGCCTACCAGGAACAATCAGGTGAAAGTTCTTCACAGGACCTTGGTACCGAGGAAATAGTAAAGAAATGGTGGAAGTATATGGCCGATATCATGGAAACAAATCCCGACAATTCACCTGTCAACATACCACTCGAACAGGTGTTCTTCATGGAATAATTATGTCAAATTTCAGTTTATTAAGAAAACAGCTATAAATCATGGATAAGGAAACAATAAAGAAATCATATCAGATTGCAAAAGCTCAATATGCTGATCTGGGAGTTGATACAGACAAGGTAATTGAGCAGATGAACGACGTTGTAATAAGCCTTCACTGCTGGCAGACCGATGATGTCGGAGGTTTTGAAAAGGAAGGTGCAGAACTGGGAGGCGGCGGTATACAGGCCACCGGTAATTACCCCGGGAAAGCAAAAACCATTACCCAGATGCGCGACGACCTCGATAAGGTATTGTCGCTTCTGCCTGGCAAGCAGAGACTGAGTCTTCACGCCATTTACGGCGAGTTCGGAGGAAAGCTTGTCGATCGCGATCAGATAGAAGTAAAGCACTTCCAGGGATGGATCGACTGGGCAAAGAAAAGAAAGATCGGACTCGATTTCAATTGCACCTGCTTCTCGCATCCTCTTTCAGATGATGGATATACACTTTCGAGCAAGAATCCGAAGATCAGGAAGTTCTGGATTGAGCACAACAAGAGGTGCCGTGAAATAGCCGCCGAAATGGGGAAACAGCTGGGGACACCTTCAGTTCACAACCTTTGGATTCCCGATGGTTCGAAGGATACACCTGTCGACCGCGCCGGTATTCGTAAACTCCTGAAAAAATCGCTGGATGAAATTTTCTCGGTAAAATATCCGAAGAAATATCTTAAGGATTCTGTTGAAAGCAAACTGTTCGGTATTGGTTCGGAAGCGATGGTTGTCGGATCTCACGATTTCTATATGGGTTATGCAGTCAAAAACAACACACTCATAACTCTCGACAACGGACATTTTCATCCGACGGAACAGGTAGGAGACAAGATTTCTTCAATTCTTCTATACATTGACGAGATACTTCTTCACCTGACAAGAGGTGTAAGGTGGGACAGCGATCATGTGGTTACCTTCAATGACGACCTGCTGCTTATCGCACAGGAAATCATAAGAGGCAAATTCCTCAGCAGGATTAACATCGGCCTTGATTTCTTTGATGCAAGCCTTAACAGGATAGGAGCATACGTTATCGGAACCCGCTCGGCACAGATGGCCTTTATGTTTGCCATGCTTGAGCCTTACCAGACGCTGCTTAAATTCGAGGAAAACGGCAGGACATTCGAAAGGCTGTCATTCCTGGAACTGATGAAAACAAAACCATTCGGAGCCGTGTGGGATTATTACTGCATGAAGGAGAATGTCCCTGTCGGCCAGGATTACATTGAAGAGATTGTAAACTACGAAACCGGAGTCCTGAACAAAAGATAAAACATTTCGGAGAACCGGGTTGAGATAATCAGGAAACAGCAAATATGAAGGAGAAAGTAATAGCGATTTTTGATGTAGGCAAAACCAATAAAAAACTGCTTCTGTTTGATTATAACCTCAAGCTCGTTCTGGAG